>CAVEDT010000390.1:0-2009 GCA_963614475.1 Roseburia faecis | reverse complement strand
CAGTACAGCGACGAGGTGAGCATGAACCCCGGGCTGTTCAAGCGCGTCAAGTACCTCTATGACAACCGCGACAAACTCGGCCTGGCCGACGACCAAAAGTTGGCCGTAGAGAAGTCCTACAAGAGCTTTACGCGCAACGGCGCACTTCTGTCCGATGAAAAGCAGGAAGAGCTCAAGAAGCTGAATACCGAGCTCACCGACCTGTACCTGCAATTCAACAAAAACCTGCTGGCCGCCACCAACGCCTTCAGCATTGTCGTCGATGACGCCAAGCGCCTGAGCGGTCTGCCTCAGTCGAGCATAGACGTGGCCGCCGAAGAAGCCGCCAACCGCGGCCTCAAAGGCAAATGGGTGTTCACCCTGCACGCTCCCAGCCGTCTGCCGTTGCTGCAATATGCCGACGACCGCGACCTACGTCAGCAGATGTATCAGGGTTACACCTCTCTGGCTTCCTCCGGTCAGTATGACAATAAGCCCGTAATCAATAAGATACTGCAAGCCCGCGCCAAGAAGGCTCATCTTCTGGGCTTCAAGGACTTCGGTTCGTACATGACCGATAACGTCATGGCTAAGACCGTCAACGCCGCCGAGGACCTGCTGATGCAGATATGGCGTCCCGCCGTCAAGCGCGTACACCAGGAAGTGGCCGAGATGCAGCAGATAGTCAACGACGAAGGCGGCAACTTCAAGATTGCACCCTGGGACTACTACTATTACGCCGAGAAGGTGCGCAAGAAGAAATACGACCTCGACGAGAACCAAGTACGTCGCTACTTCGCCCTCGACAGCGTGCGCAAAGGCATATTCACCATGGCCGAGCGTCTGTACAACATCAAGTTCACCGAGATGCCCGACGCGCCCAAGTATTACCCCGAAGTGAAGGTATACGACGTCACCGATGCCACCACCGGCGAGCATATCGCAGTGTTCATGACCGACTACTTCCCCCGCGCTTCCAAACGCCAAGGCGCATGGATGAGCGAGTTCAAGGGCTCGTGGATCAATGACGACGGCACCGCCGACCGCCCCATCATATTCAATGTAGGCAATTTCAGCAAGCCCACCGCCGATGCACCCTCGCTGCTGACTCTGGACGAAGTCGAGACAATGTTCCACGAATTCGGCCACGGCTTGCACGGAATGTTGTCGCGTGCACGCTACAAATGCCAGAGCGGTACCAACGTCGACCGCGACTTTGTCGAGTTGCCGTCCCAGATACACGAGCACTGGGCTATGGATCCCGAGCTGCTGCGCATATACGCACATGATTATCAGACCGGAGAAGTGATACCCGATGCCCTGATCGAGAAACTCGAAAAAGCCTCGACGCACGGCCAGGGCTTCGCCACCGCCGAATTGGCCGGAGCCGCACTCCTCGATCTGCAATACGGCAAGCTCAACCCCACGGGCGACATTGACATAGCCGCCTTCGAGCAAAAAGTCGCCAAAGAACTCGGAATGCCTGACGAACTCACCTTCCGCTACCGCTCGACATACTTCAAGCACATCTTCGGCAGCGACGGATATGCCTCCGGATACTACACCTACCTGTGGGCCGAGGTACTCGACACCGACGGCTTCGAGCTCTTCAAAGAAAAGGGTGTCTTTGACCCCGCAACGGCCAAATCCTTCCGCGAGAACATCCTCGAAAAAGGCGGCAGTGTCGACCCGATGCAGCTCTTCATCAACTTCCGCGGCCACAAGCCCGGAGTGGACGCTCTGCTGCGCAACCGCGGCCTCGACACGCCCGAGAAGCACAACGTGCCCTCGCTGAATAAAGACTGACGACATCTTTCACGCATAAACCTCGAAATGTCCTTAGGCTGCACCGCGGCCTAAGGACTTTCGAGAATATATGGGGATGTCACCGGAGCCGGCATCGGCACTCACTTCCAAAGCACTTACACATCCTAAATTAAACAAAGCATACATGTCCAAGACACTCACGGCACTGCTGAGCGGTGCCGCCATACTTGCAAGCACCTCAATGACTTTTGCACAAAACGCGC
>CAVEDT010000389.1:0-2030 GCA_963614475.1 Roseburia faecis | reverse complement strand
AAAATTTGCATAGGTGGGCACGGGTTTACGAAAAAATTGCTAACTTTGTGGAAATTTGGAGATATGGCAAACGAGTCATTAGATAAGTCACTGTCGCGCATAAGCGAAAAAATGCACGTATTGGCACAGCGTTACGACACTGTATGTCAAGAACGTACACAGGCCTTAGAGCGTATCGCCGAGCTCGAGAGAGAGCTGCGCGACAAGGAACAGCGCATCGAACAACTGAGCCTACGCAACGAGTATCTCAGCGTATCCTCGACCCTTGCGCCCGACCGTGATGCCGTCGAGAAGACACGAGCCATTATCGCCGATCTCGTGCGGGAAATCGACCGCTGCATCACCGACATCGATGGATGACGGCTACCGATGACAGCGCCCACGACTTTTGCTTCACGATGCTTGAATACATTCAATGGTAAAGAAGGAACAAAACATAACGATAAAAATTGCCGACGTCGCACCCATAAGCATGTCCATAGCGCCGGACAAGGAGGAACGCATACGCGAGGCCGAATACAACGTCAACCGTGTGTGGACCGAATGGCGCCGTAGATTTGAGGATAAAACATCCAAGGAAATCTTGGCTATGGCTGCTTTTCAGTTTGCCAAGTTGTACTATCAGCTTAAGCAAAGCGTCGACGACCAGCAGCACCTCTTGGAGGCCTTTGAAGCCGACTTGGACCGTATGCTCGAAATCAAGTCCGAGGCCAAACCTTAAAGGCTGACTGACACCGCCGGCATACGACTCAAGGCACAACACCAAGCATCACAACGCATACACCCGCACGCCGCCCGACACAGCTCGGAGCGGCTTTAGGCGTTTGTACCCCCGGCAAGAGTGCTGCGGCTCGACAATCGCCCCAAACAGCGACAGAAAACAGATAACCGATATATAACTATAAGACAACCAACCCAATAACAATAACCAAGCACATACCGACATTATATGACATCATTAGTAACAACCATAATCATCGCCGCCATAGCCGCTGCCATCGGAGTGGTCGTCACAGTTGTGATACACCGCTCGAACGCCAAGAGCCGAGCACGACAAATCGTGGCTGATGCCGAGCGTCAGGCTCTCGATATCAAGAAAGACAAGGAAATGGAAGGCCGCGAAGAGGCCCTCAAAATTACCGCCGAAGCCGAAAAAGCCGCCAACCAGCGCATGTCCAAGCTCCAGTCACTGGAAGCCAAACAGAAGCAGCGCGAATTGCAACTGAACCAACAGCAGGGCGAAAATGCCCGTACACGCAACGAGCTTGAGGCCGCACGCCAGACCCTGGACGAGCAATATCAGGCTGTAGAACGCAAAGAGGCCGAATTGGAACAAGAAAAAGCATCGGTGCGCCAGACGCTGGAGCACATCTCCGGACTATCCTCCGAAGAGGCCAAAGAAAAACTCATCCAATCGCTTAAGGACGAGGCCAAAACAGCCGCTGCAGCCTATATCAACGACATCATGGACGAGGCCAAGATGACGGCCAATAAGGAAGCTAAGCGTATCATTATCCAAAGCATACAACGTACCGCCACCGAGACCGCCATCGAAAACTCGGTGACTGTATTCCATATTGATTCAGACGAAATCGAAGGCCGCATCATCGGTCGCGAAGGGCGCAACATCCGCGCCCTCGAAGCCGCCACCGGCATCGAAATCATCGTGGACGATACGCCCGAAGCCATAGTTCTGAGCGGATTTGACCCTGTACGTCGCGAAGTGGCACGCCTGGCCCTGCACCAGCTCGTATCTGACGGACGCATACACCCCGCCCGCATCGAGGAAGTCGTAGCCAAGGTACGCAAACAAGTCGAGGAAGAAATCATCGAAACCGGCAAACGCACAGCTATAGACCTGGGCATCCACGGGTTGCATCCCGACCTGATACGTCTTGTCGGTAAGATGAAATACCGCTCCAGCTACGGTCAAAACCTGCTGCAACACTCGCGCGAAACAGCCAATCTCTGCGCCGTTATGGCCTCGGAACTCGGTCTCAATCCCAAGAAAGCACGCCGCGCCGGACTGC
>CAVEDT010000388.1:0-2030 GCA_963614475.1 Roseburia faecis | reverse complement strand
ACGATGACACTCCGCCGGAACGAATAAAACAAATGCTGCCCTTCTACTACAAAAATTCTCGCGAGTAATCCCGCGAGATTTTTTTTGTCCTGACAAGTCGGCTTGTTTCGGATGCTTACGTTTCGCGAACGCGTGCTAAGGGGTCATAGCTTGAAGAATCGGCCCATGCCGCCTTTGACCGGGAGGCGGAGAAGGATGAGCGATGCGATCACTGAGAGCACGCATATCAGCAGTGGGTAGGTGATGTATGACCCGAAGCCGAGGTCGTGTAACGAAGTGAGATTTTGGATGATAATATAGTGGATTGTGTATACCGGCATAAATAGGTCGCCGCTGGTGTGGAGAATGTAGCTCTCGCTCCATTTACGTTGTACGGCCCAGCAGAATATGGCGAGGTAGAACAGTAACGATACCGGCGATCCGGCAAAGGCGAGGTTGGACGTGTCGTTGATGACGGGCTCGAGGTAGTAGCGTTGTGCGGCATTGAGTATGGCGGCACATATTGCAATCCGGCCCCAATGCAGGCGCGGAGCCGGGTAAGCCCTTAATACTCCACCCAAAGCGAAGAAAAACAGCCATTTCCACATTTTTAGCGGTTGAAGCAGGCTTCGGTCGCTATATCTTAGATCCGTAAATTGGGCTGCAAAAAGCAGGATGCAAAATACGCCCAGCATGGCTACCGACCATGCAAAGGCCCTGGTGTGGCGCGCATAAAAACGATGTATCAGCGGCAGCAGCAGATATATGACGGACATAGACCACAGAAACCAGAATGGCGTGAACGGTCCGTTCAGCAAAAAGGTGTTGACAAATTCGCCGGCGCAGTGTTTGATCTGAGTATAGTCCCAATGTATGAGCGACATTGCGGCCCAATATAATATGCAACAGGCTGCGATATAGCGTACTATGGCCCAAATCTTGTGCGCGACGTATCTGTAAGTTGTTTCCTTACGTCCCAACAGCAGATATCCGCTGACCATGAAGAATAGCGGGACGCCGCCGGCGGTCAGCGAATGGCAGATGGTAGACATCGTCAAGTCCTGTTTATATGCAATCAGGACGTTAAGCGAGTGCGACACTACCACAGATATCATCGCTATCAGCTTGACTGCGTCCAGCCCGATTATTCGTTTATTAGACATACTTTTACATTCAAAGGGGCAAGGGCTTTCGAAACACTGGTTGTAGTCGAAAACGGGTTGATGAATTCATGAAACAATGCGAGGTTCGCATCGACGATTGATTAGGATGCCGCGGGGGCATTGTCGTCTATCGGTTTGCCGTCAATAGTATCTACGATATAGCAAGGGCGATGCTTGGTCTCGTTGAAGATACGGCCGAGGTACTCGCCGATGATGCCGATGGCAAGGAGTTGGCATCCGCCGAGGAAGAGGATGACGATGATGAGGGTGGGGAAGCCTTGGACGTCGTCGCCCACGGCTATGGTCTTGATAAGGAAGTAGAGGGCGTAGAGCATTGCGGCGGCGGCGCTGATCAGGCCGATGACTGAGGCCAGACGCAGCGGCGCAGTGGTGTAGGAAGTGATGCCTTCAACGGCGAGGTTGCACAGGCCGCGCAGATTGAAAGACGAGTGTCCTCCGTGACGCTCGAGGTTGGAGTACAGTACCTCTTTTTTGCGGAATCCTATCCATGCATACATGCCCTTGGTATATCGCTGAGTTTCGCGCAGGCGGCGCAGTGCGTCCAGGGCGCGACTGTCCAACAGACGAAAATCGCCGACATTGGGCAGGATGTCGACACGTGTCGAGCGCTGCAACATCTTGTAATAAGACATCGACAGACGGCGGCGCAGCCATGACTCGCGGCCGCGGCTGAGGCGCTTGCCATAGACGTCCTCATAGCCCTGTTCCCACCAGTATACCATCTCCGGAATGGTTGCCACCGGGTGTTGCAGGTCGGCATCGATGATGACGGCGGCATCGCCTGTGGCATAATCGAATCCGGCAAGCATAGCGTTTTCCTTTCCGAAGTTGCGGCTGAGATTGAGGTAGCGGAAGCGAGCATCGCGC
>CAVEDT010000387.1:0-2031 GCA_963614475.1 Roseburia faecis | reverse complement strand
GCCGTACACTGATACAACGTAGTCGTTAAAAACCAAGACAACAGTACAATGAAAGTATTATTAGCCACCGAAAAGCCCTTTGCGGCTGCCGCAGTTCAAGGCATTCGCAAGGCCGTCGAAGAAGGCGGACACACACTCGCCATCCTCGAAAAATATACAGATCGTGCCCAACTGCTTGAGGCAGTCAAGGATGCCGATGCGCTCATCGTGCGCAGCGACATCGTCGATGCAGCGCTCATGGATGCTGCACCGCAGCTGAAAATCGTGGTGCGTGCCGGCGCCGGATACGATAATATCGATCTAAAAGCCGCTACGGCTCATAACATCGTTGTCGAAAATACCCCCGGACAGAACTCCAACGCCGTGGCCGAACTGGTCTTCGGTCTTGCCGTAATGGCCGTGCGCAATATGTACGCCGGTACATCGGGCACCGAACTTAAGGGCAAGCGCCTGGGTATACACGCCTTCGGACAAGTAGGTCGCAACGTTGCACGTATCGCCAAGGGCTTCGGCATGGAAGTGAGCGCCCTCGACCCCTATTGCCCCGATAAGGTCATCGAAGACGCCGGAGTGCATCCCGTACATTCTGTCGAGGAACTGTATACCAATAATGATGTAGTGTCGCTGCACATTCCCGCCACCGATGAGACACGTAACAGCGTCAATAAGCACCTTATCGAACTTATGCCCAAAGGCGGACTGCTGATTAATACCGCGCGTCGCGAAGTCATTGACGAGCCGTCGCTGGCCAAGGCCCTCGAGCAGCGTCCCGATATCAAATACGTAGCCGATATCGCTCCCTCCAATGCCGACGAACTGCGTCAACGCTTCCCCGGTCGTGTATTCTTTACGCCCAAGAAAATGGGTGCACAGACAGCTGAGGCCAATATCAATGCCGGCATCGCTGCCGCCCGTCAGATTGTGGCATACTTTGCCGACGGTACCGACCGCTTCCGCGTCAACTGATAGCATCGCTCATACGTGCAAAGACGTGTGAGCTAAACTACGACCATAAAAATTGCCCCCTGTCACAAAAGAATGTGGCAGGGGGCTGTTGTATTTAGAAGTGTCTATCTAAGTGTTACATGATCTATTAGCAGCCCTTTCGGGAGCAGAATGGATGCTATGGTGCTAAACTCACCTTTGACATTATTCATCTTGATTATGTTGAATTTTGCGGCATCTAAAATGGCCCAAGTTAGTATAACGAAGTCTTTATGAGAAAGTAATACCAGATAGCGGTGCCCTTGACTGTTCTTCATCAAAAGATACGGAATATTCGGAGATGTTTTGTTGAGAAGTCCAACCACCCATTCCGCATTACCATCCTTGCCTAAAAAAGTGAAATACTGGCTTGAGTCTTCGTCGGTAAAAAAACAATATGTGCCGTCAGCGTCACCACTATTAGACTGAGACCAGGCCAACCGACTGCCGTCAGACATTAGCTTAAATTGGAAGGTCCCGCTACCGTCCTCCCAGATACAACGAGTTGCAATAATCGAGCACTTGACAGAGCCGGCTTGCGTATATACGCCGTTTATTTCCGGTATGGCCGCTCCATTTATAGTTACTTGTTCCGGAGTTGTTTGTGCCGTCGCCATTGTGATGGACAATACCCCGAATACTAATAGAAATAGAAACTTTCGATAAGTCATAATGTATATGAATGTATTGATAGTAATAATGATACAAAGGTAAGCATAAAAGGACAAACGATGCGAACGTTAAAGCATTTAGATTAACTTTGAAAAAATAAATTTTGAAATACACTCCGAATATTGCATACATCAAAAACATTTAGTACCTTTGCACCCACAAAACGACACGTACGACCGCGTGTGATATACGGAAAGATGCCGGAGTGGTCGATCGGGGCGGTCTCGAAAACCGTTGTGCCCTTGCGGGCACCCAGGGTTCGAATCCCTGTCTTTCCGCAAAGAAGGCCCGGAAGCGTAAGCTTTCGGGCCTTCGTGCGAAGAAAGACGGGATGAGAACCCGGACGGGGCGTCAGTGCTATACTATGTGGATATG
>CAVEDT010000386.1:772-2034 GCA_963614475.1 Roseburia faecis | reverse complement strand
AAAAAATAGCGTAAAATACGGCGGCAAACCACCTCGCACTTCCCCGAAAAAGCCGTATATTTGCACAATATAAGCGCACGACACAATACAAATACGTCACGACGCGCCCAAACATAGACACGTATTACAGCCAATGGATTCCAATCAACTGCCGCAAGACCCGGCTATACTGATGAGTTATATAAACACCATGTTGCGCGACCGTTATGCCTCGCTTGACGAACTATGCGAAGACCTCGGCATAGACCGCGAGGCACTTGTATCAAAACTCGCGCAGGCCGGATTTGAGTACAATGTCTCGCTCAATAAATTCTGGTAAACATGGGCGATACACGTACGGATACTCCGGACTACTTGGCTCAACTCAACGAGCAACAACGAGCCGCTGTCCTCTATACCGACGGTCCGCAATTGGTCATCGCCGGTGCCGGCTCGGGCAAGACTCGTGTGCTTGCCTATAAGATTGTGCACTTATTGGCACACGGATACGAGCCGTGGCGCATTATGGCGCTCACGTTCACCAATAAGGCGGCGCGAGAGATGCGCGAACGCATCACGTCCCTGGTCGGCACCAAGGCCGCATCGCGCATACTTATGGGTACTTTTCACTCCGTGTTTGCACGTATGTTGCGCTCCAACGCCAAACTGTTGGGGCTCAATAGTAATTACACGATTTATGATGCCGCCGATAGTCGCAACTTGGTCAAGACCATCATCAAAACCCTGAGTCTTGACGAAAAAGTCTACAAACCTCAAGCCGTGGCAGCCGCCATATCCAATGCCAAGAATGATATGCTCTCGCCCGAACAGTATGCGGCTGATACCGGGATACAACGCATCAATACCGCTCGGAATATGTCTCGTCTGAGCGAAATATACACTGCATACTGTGTTCGCTGTCGACGTGCCGATGCCCTCGACTTTGACGACTTGCTCTATTATGCAAATATCTTGTTGCGCGACCACCCCGATGTACGACGTCACTATCAGGAGTTCTATCGCTACATACTTGTAGACGAATACCAGGATACCAATTTCGCGCAGCACATGATAGTTTCACAGCTGTGCCCCGACAATCCCGGGCTGTGTGTAGTAGGCGATGATGCACAGAGTATATACTCGTTTCGTGGTGCCAATATCTCCAATATCCTCAACCTGCAACGCACTTTCCCCACCATCAAGACCTTCAAATTGGAGCGCAACTACCGTTCCAGTCAAAATATCATCAACGCGGCCGGAAGCCTGATTGCCAAAAACAAGAT
>CAVEDT010000386.1:0-762 GCA_963614475.1 Roseburia faecis | reverse complement strand
CCAATCGACTCTCCCAACTCAAGATGTCATCCGGCGACTCCTTCGAAGACTTTGCAATACTTTACCGTACCAATGCTCAAAGTCGAATACTTGAAGAGTCGCTACGCAAGCGCAACATTCCATATCGCATATACGGCGGTCTATCATTTTATCAGCGTAAGGAAGTCAAGGACGCCTTGGCGTATTTTCGTCTGGCCATAAACCCTGACGACGAAGAATCGCTGAAACGAGTTATCAATTTCCCCGCACGCGGTATAGGAGATACAACCCTCAAGAAGATTCTGGCGGCCGCTACCGCACACGAAGTTTCCTTATGGGCCGTGGTCAAGGATCCCCTCCAATACGGGCTCAATATTAATGCCGGTACGCAGCGCCGTCTCCAAGCCTTTGAAGACATCGTCGCCGAGCTCAATGATATGGTGGCCACCGGTGCCGCTGCCGATGCCATATCCGACAATATGCTTCGGCTGACAAAAATGATGGACGAGTATAAGAGCGATAATACGCCCGAGAGCATCACCAAGCGCGAGAACCTCGAAGAACTCACCAACGATGTCAAGACATTTGTACAAGCCCAACAAGAACAAGGACTTGGCGAAGGCACCATGCCCGAGTACCTGGCTCAAGCGTCATTGGCCACGGACGCCGATACCGCCGAGGCAGATGCCGATACACCTAAAGTGACGCTTATGACAATACATGCCGCCAAGGGCCTGGAGTACGGGAACGTATTTGTGGTGGGCGTGGAAGACGACCTACTGC
>CAVEDT010000385.1:0-2037 GCA_963614475.1 Roseburia faecis | reverse complement strand
GTGTCGGGCAGCGGTGATAGCAGGCCAGGCACATCGCGCAATCGTTTCCCCAGCAAGGTCTTCCCTCTTCTATCGTAATATTTGACATCGGGCAGGCGCGAGCGCATGTTCCGCAGCCGGTGCATGCATCCGTGAAGATGAAGCGTTGCGGCTTGACCCCGTTGTTCTTGAAACTCGGGTATATAATCGAAGTTTTCAGCCAAGCACAGCATCCGCGCGTAACCATATCGTGAGGTGTTTCCGAGAGATTGTCTTGCATTATGGCCGCGGCTATGGTTGCTATGCGCTCCGGTGCTGCGTCGATTTTGGCACGCCGTATTTCATCGCTGTCGACGTCGAAGCCTGGGAGACATACGTATGTATTGGGCATTTGTATGGTGTATGCCGACCGAGGTGTCCATCCGCGATCGTATATGATACTGCGCCACATTTTGGCTGCATTGCCGGCGTCGTCGCCGCAGGTCGCAACCATGTAATGCGGCATCTCGGTCGCTCCGTCGATGACGGCTTGGCGTATGTACTTGACGACTACCGGCGGCACGCCCCAACTATATATCGGGAACATCCAAACGATGCGCTGCCGGGTGGAGGCGTTGTACCGTATGTCGCCGTCGCGATGTCGCGGAGATATGTCAAAAGCGCTGTCTCCCAGTATTTGAGCTAATGCCTTGGCGCAATACCGCGTATTGCCCGTTCCGCTGAAGTATAGTATCATAAGGTGTACGTATCGGTTGAATGTTGCGCGAGGAGGTACAGACCGCTGTGCCTTAAGTCCTTCTGCTAAGGCAACGACATCTTTCGGTCAGCGTATAGTGACTTGGGTGGCTCCGAATCCGTATTTCTGAAACGAGGCGTCTTGGACATCCTGTCCGCGGTAGCGGTGTTCCAATTCTTTGATGAGTGCTTGGCGCAACTTGCCTTCGCCTTTGCCGTGGATGAATATTATACGGCGTCCGTGGCGGCGTAGATTGGCGTCCATAACGCGGCGGAAAGTGTCCACCTGATAGTTGAGAATATCAGCGGGGGACATACCGGCAGTGGTGTCCAGCAGGCTGTCAATGTGCAAGTCTACCTCCAATGGGTCGGCGTCATTGTCTTCAGTCCGGGCCACCGGGCGGCGGCGTACCGGGCGGCGGTCGGCGCGTTTCTTATCTTCGAGGGCTCGCCGCAGTGCTTTGGCTGTATTGTCGGCGCGTTTGGCTGCATTGTCTGCCGGAACGTCATTGGTGACCAATGCCGTGGCCAGCACGGGGGTGTCGAAATACTCGTTGGGTCTGAAGCAATGTACCTTGAAGAATTTGGTGGTGTCGATATTGACGCGCACGTCCAGCGGCGTCTTGGGTTGGAACGTCCGCCCCCGCTTGTATGCCAAAGCCTGAAACCGTATATTGTCCAGCGCCGAGACAACCTCGGAAGTGTGCTCGCCTACGAGCAATTGGATATTTGGCTCGACGGTGCCGGCGTATATCGTGTTCCAGGCTTCCTCGCCGTCACGTTGTGCCATCAAGACAAAATCGAGATAGTAGTTGGAATCATTTATGAGATAGCAGTCGTATCCCGAAGTGCCTATGTGTCGCAGGTCGCCGGCTTCCCAACCCAGAACGACATTCAGGCTGTCACCGCCGGGCGTTTCTATAGCCGCTTCGGCCTGGACGGTAGGCTGATTCGTGTGTGTTGTCGGTGTCGGTTGCGCTTGTTTGGATGGTTGGGGCGTCTCGATTGCGGCGCCCATACGAGTATTTTGATCAGTGGATACTACCACGCATTCGCGCAGCAGTACCGGAGTCTCGAAGCCGTCGTCGTCTACCACGGCAATATTTCCTTCGATGCGGACTATGCGTCCACCGCCCACAGCGTTGAGGTATCGCACAGTATCTCCTACTTTTGCCATAATTGTATGTGTGTTTCTTTTTACTTTGGTGCAAAAGTACGGAAATTCCGGCAAAAGGGCAAGAATTTGACGGATCCGGACCACGAGTGGAACACGGCTCTTTCATTTAAAACGGCTTGTATTTCTCAAAAAAACATTTTGGGCAG
>CAVEDT010000384.1:0-2045 GCA_963614475.1 Roseburia faecis | reverse complement strand
GGGCAGTGCATAGGTGTTGCATCCGCCGATGTACTTGTACAGGGGCAGGTCGAGGTAGTCGGCAGCGGCCTTAGCCACAGCGAGGCTGACGCCGAGGATGGCGTTAGCGCCGAGTTTGCTCTTGGTTTCGGTGCCATCGAGGGCAATCATAGTTTCGTCAATCTTGACCTGGTCAAGAGCAGACATACCTACGAGAGCTTCGGCGATAGGACCGTTGACATTGGCTACAGCTTTGAGTACGCCTTTGCCCATATATCGATTTTTGTCGCCGTCGCGCAGCTCGAGAGCTTCGTTGACGCCGGTGGAGGCACCTGAGGGTACGGAGGCGCGTCCGCGTGCGCCGGATTCGAGGATTACATCAACCTCGACGGTGGGATTGCCACGGCTGTCGAGTACTTCACGACCGATGATTTTTTCGATTTTCATAATGCGTTGATTATTAATGATGATTATAATGTTCGCGTATGTGTGCTTTTAGCAGTGCAAAGGTACGAATTTTTTTTGGGAGAACGGATATAAAGGTGCAGACAACAGCCGCGTATGGCTTAAAGGTTGTTAAAATTGTCGTTCGGCATACACGAAATGCATATCTTGCGGTCTAATAAGTGACAGCGCACCACAAGCGCCGCACCAATGCTGAATGCACTGACGATGAAAATACTACGCCGCACACCTAAGACCCCGTCATTCGACGACATCCTCGCCGAATACTACGAGCCGCTATATCGGCACGTGCGTCGTATGGTAGTGTCGCACGATGACGCCAAAGACGTGATGCAGGAAGCGATGCTGCGCATCTTTCAAGGCCTCGACGGCCTCAAAGACCACTCGGCCGTGCGCACCTGGGTATGGCGCATAGCCACCAATGAGGCCTTGCGACATCTCGACCGACGCCACATCGCCACACTCAACGATGAAGCCGTGCCCGAAATCGAGGACGAGCCCTACGTCGACTGCTCCGACCGGCTGGCGACAGCATTGGCCAAGGCTATGGCAACGCTCACCCCGCGTCAGCGACAAGTCTTCGACCTGCGCCACTACGACGGGATGTCCTTTGCGGACATCAGCACCGTCGCCGGGATAGCCGAGGATACCGCCCGAGCCACTTTTCACCAGGCTCGCACCAAGCTCAAAGACATTCTTCAAAGTATAGGCATACACTCTTAAGACATACTTCTCTCATCTGATAATATATACAACAATGACAGACAACAGACACGACAACGACACCGCAGGCCTCACCCACCGCGACATATACACCGTCCCCGACGGATTTTTCGAGGCCGAAAAACAGCGCCTGAGCGCACTGGCACACGGCCCGTGGCAGGCTCGCCGACGCCGCAACCGTCGCCTCCTTTGGGGCACGGCCTCCGTCACCGCAGCCGCTGCAGCCATCGCATGTCTTGTGGTGATACGTCCCTCGGCCACACCGCAACCCGGGACTCCGACATCGCAAAGCACTCAAGCCTTGGCTCAAGCCACGTCGGACAGCCGCATGTACCTCGACATGCCGCAAGAAATGATTGACAACGACCTGTTCATGAACACATATTGAGACCCTCTACGCTACAAAATTTTCAACAACCATCTAACACACATCAGCACATGACACGACACCTCCACTGGATAATCGCCGTAATGCTACTGGCCTTGGCACTACCCGCCCAAGCCAAGCACCCGAGGCATCAGCCGCAAGGCCGTCCCGACATCCCGGCCATAGCCGCACGACTGGCCAAAGCAGCCCTCATGAACGACGAACAGACCAAGACATTCACCTCGCTGTTTGTCGAATGTAACGCCGAGATGGAAAAAATCCACGAGCGTTACCACCTCGAAGACAGCAAAAACTTATCATCCAAGCAAATAGAGCAAAACACCGACAACCGCTTCGCTATGGCACGCGCCATACTCGACGTGCGCGAAAAATACTATAAAGAATACAAGCGCTTCCTCTCCCCCGAACAGATAGACCGCGTCTATCGCACCGAGAAGCGCCTGATGGGTCCTCCTCCCGGCGGCCACAAAAAGCCGGGTAAGGGTAAAGG
>CAVEDT010000383.1:0-2053 GCA_963614475.1 Roseburia faecis | reverse complement strand
GTTTATATCGTTTGTCATTTCTGTATATTTGCTTCGGGATGGCGACGGTTGCGCTGCCAGCGGTTGTGCGACCACAACCATATCTGCGGCTGACGGCGTATCGTCTCCTCTAAAAGTTTGAAATAAGTGTCCGTGACCTTACCTTCTATGGTTTCGGCCACATTATCAGTGATGGGACGCACCGTTATATGATAGCGGCCCCTACCCTTTTTGGTCATATCCCAGTATACAGCGGCCATACCGAGACGTCGCGCAAGGGTCTCGGTTCCGGTAATTACACGCGTCTTTTGGCCGAGGAATTCGATGATATGCTCCGGATCGCCATGACTTGGCTTCTGGTCGCTCATAAAACCGGTCAATGATATTTGACCGTCTTTACGGGATTGCAATAAGTGACGGAGTGTCATCTTTTTGGGTATGGACACCGATCCGAAGCGGCTGCGCACTTGCAACATCAACTCGTCCCATTTGCGACTGCGCAACGGCCTGTATATCTGACCAAAAACAGCCTTATCGGCAATATCAGCCGGGAAGTCACGCGTGATGCTCGGCGCCCATTCCCAATTGAACGTGTGCGCAAAGTACGCCACCACCGAACGACCGTGTACGAGATGGTCTTCTATAATGTCCAACCCTTCAAAGGTCATACGGTCGGTTATGGTGTCTGTATCTACATGTAACAGTTTGATTGTCTCAACGGTATAATCCGCAAAATTGCGGTAAAACCCGCGAATATTGCGCCGCAGAGTGTTTTCGTCCATATCCGGGAAGGCCGCGCGCATATTTGCACGTACCATACGACGACGATAGCGCAACACATAATACAGCAGCACATAGATTACGTCCGCCAAGACATATAAAACCCTAAGCGACAAATGCGCCAGTCCTTTCACTATCGCTATGCCGGCCGACGTAAATATGTCTGTCATTATTTCTACGGGCTTTTTCATCTTGTTTCTGCTTCCGGATAGTATCTTCTGTTTAGAGCTATAATTCACTGCACAAATAGCGCACCTTTGAATCCGTACTCTTCGCTGTCGTGAGCATCTTCAATTATGGATTCCAATCTGACGGGCACAATCTTGTTGTCATATTCGGCTGTCGCATCCGGCACATGTACCTTAAGATAATTGTCCGTAAAACCGCTCATGGCGCGTCCGGCTCGCGGGTGCTCCAACAGCACCGGACGTGTCGTACCCTCGAAACGCGAGGCAAAAGCCAGCATCTTATCTCGGCTCAAAGCCAACATTCGTTGCATACGCTCGTGCTGCAACTCCGGGGGCACTGCATACGGGATTTCCAAAGCTCGCGTACCGGGGCGTTCGCTGTACGTAAACAGATGTAATCGTGAGATGTCCAGCGATTTGCAATAGTTATACGAGTCTTCAAAGAAGGCATCGGTCTCTCCCCTCATACCTACAATCAAATCCACTCCGATAAACGCGTCCGGAATGGCGCATCGTATCCGCTCGATTTTGGCAGCAAATAGCTCGGTGTCATAGTGACGTCGCATCAGTCGCAGTACATCGTTGCTGCCGCTTTGCAAAGGGATATGGAAATGTGGCATAAAGCGCTGAGCTTCACTTGCGCACCAATCGATAATCTCGTCTGTAATCAAGTTTGGCTCAATGGAAGATATTCTGTAACGGCTGATACCTTCGACTTTGTCGAGGGCCTTTGCCAAATCAAAGAAGTTCTCGGAAGTTCCATGTCCGAAGTCGCCTATATTGACTCCGGTAATTACTATCTCTGTGGCACCGGCAGCAGCTGCGGCACGTGCTTGTTCCACGACCTGGTTGACTGTACCCGAGCGCGAACGGCCTCGGGCTTTGGGTATGGTGCAGTAGCTGCACCAATAGTTGCATCCGTCTTGAACCTTGAGGAAGAAACGCGTACGGTCGCCTCGCGAACACGATGGCTCGAAGTCCCGAATCTGCGCCGTCGGAATGATATCTGCTTGGTGCATCTCGCGGTTGTGCAGCCATTCTTCGGCTCGGCGTACAACCCCGTGTTTCTTATCATTACCCACCACGGCTGCCACGCCGTCCATGAC
>CAVEDT010000382.1:0-2058 GCA_963614475.1 Roseburia faecis | reverse complement strand
GAAGGACACCGGCTGAGTGTTGAATAGGTCTCGTTCGCAATGTGCGGGGATGGTCAGCACTGCATCGGCATCGCCGTGTTCGACGGCGTCAAGGGCCTCATTATAATCTTGAGCGTACACCGAAAGCGTGAAGGTGGTCGAGTGCTCAAGGTCTCCGACGATATGTCGCGACAGCTGCGAACGGTCGCAATCGACCACGGCCACCTTGACGTCCTTGACGTCCATAGTGGTTACGAGCGGCATGACAAGCATCACCATCAATGGGAACATGATGACCATCTTGGGCAGAAATTGGTTGCGGCGGAATTGCAACCATTCTTTTTTAAGAAGTATAAGCAGTATTCGCATCGCGGATTATCAAAGTTTGTCGTTAAACTTGCGTACAGCGGCCGCCAGCACCACGGAAGTCATCGCAATCAGGATGAGCACATCATCGAGGACTCCGCTTAACGGCAGTTGTTCAATCATCAGTTTGCGTATGGCATCTACGTACCAGCGCGCGGGTATAATCGTGGATACCCATTGCAGCGGTTCGGGCATGTTTTCTACGGGGAAAATCATTCCCGACAGCATGAACACCGGCAGCATAAACAACATTCCGGATATCAATAGCGCAACTATCTGCTTGGATGTCAGCGCGGATACAAATACGCCCATACCCAAAGACAATAATATATATAGCAACGACACCCAGATGACGTTAAATACGGTGGAGGACAGCGGCAGCCCCAACAGGCCGTAGACAATGCCCAGGATAATGGCCAGTACGGCGCAGGAGAGCAGGAAGTACGGCACAAGTTTGGCCATAATTATACGCTGTGGACGCACCGGCGAAACGAGCAGCACTTCCATAGTTCCGGTTTCTTTCTCGCGGACAATGGATACGGAGGTCATCATACAGCAAATCAGCAGGAAAAGCATACCCATGATGCCGGGTACAAAGTTATAGGCGCTCTTAAGCTGCGGATTGTAGAGCGTACGAAGGCTCACTCCGACGGCAGCGGCGCTACCAGTGCTTTCGGATACGATGTTACGCAGATACATCGCCGCGGACTGGACCGTGGAGGTGCGCGAAGCATCCATCACGAGGTTGATATGTACCGGGGTGTTTCGATCAAAAACAATGACGGCATCGGCAGTGCCACGGCGCAGTACATTGTCTACATCGTCCAGAGATATCGTTCCGACGAAGTTCATATACTGATTGTGCGCAACGCGGTCCAGGATTGTGCGTGTTTCGGCTCCGGGGACCGGGACAACGGCGGCGACGTTGACGTTGTTGACTTCCATAGATATGGCAAAGCCGAACAACACCATCAGTATCACGGGGATAACCAGTACTATGGTCATCGTTCGCGGGTCGCGCAGCACGTGCAGGGTTTCTTTTTTGACAAAGGGCAAAAACGATTTAAGCATTTGCTATAGTTGTGCTTGTTTGTTCTGTATTAATGTCGTATATGCAGTAGAATACACGAAATGGGTACTTTATGTGGCAAAAGCTACTCGCCACGCGTGGCGCCTCGGGCAAGTATGCGGAACACCTCGTCCATAGAGGCCGCTCCGTAAGTCTTTTTCAGCGCCGCGGGCGAATCAAGAGCGCGTATCTTGCCGTCCACCATCATCGAAAGGCGGTCGCAATACTCAGCCTCGTCCATATAGTGCGTTGTAATAAAGACGGTTGTCCCCTCTTCAACAGCGGCATATATCAATTCCCAGAATTGTCGGCGTGTAATCGGGTCGACGCCGCCCGTGGGTTCGTCCAAAAAGACTATGGCGGGTCGGTGGATGGTGGCCACGGCAAAGGACATTTTTTGCTTCCAGCCCAAAGGCAGGTCTCTTGCGAGAGTCTTCTCTGAGTTTTCGAAGTCGAGGCTGCGCAGCACCTCGGGCACACGTTGGCGGATGTCGCGCGGCTTCATGCCGTATATCCCGGCAAAGAGACGGAGATTTTCGCCGACGGTGAGATCCTCGTAGAGCGTAAAACGCTGGCTCATATAGCCTATATGGCGCTTGATTTGCTCGCTCTGCTGCGAGATATCGTAACCGGCAACCGTACCC
>CAVEDT010000381.1:0-2082 GCA_963614475.1 Roseburia faecis | reverse complement strand
GCATTCTTGATGCCGGGGACATTAGCTTTTTGCGAATCTTTTTTCGCAGCGGGCTTTGCAGCGAGTTTCACGGGAGCTGCAACGTTGGGCTTTTGAGTTTCCATAATTTTTTTGGATGAAAGTTTTTAGAATGTTTTGGTGTTGGATGTATTTTTTAGTTTGTTCTTTGACGAAAGGTTTGTGTTTCCGCCTTGGATTGTCTGTTGTAGATATTGCTGTTTTGTGTGTGATACAGTGTGTGTTAAACTTTCGGCGGTATGGCTGTGTGTCATACTATGCCTCTCTGAAAAGTATATTAACCTCGCAAAGTTAATTGTTTGTTTCGGATTGGCAAAACATTTTGCGGTGAAAATGAGTTATTCTATGTATTTGTACAACGGTAAAAAGCCGTTTTTTATTGCCTTTTGAAATGGGCAAATGCCGCTTTGCTGCGTGTAAAATGCTTTCATAGGATTTTTTAACGCGCCAATTCTGAAAAAATGTTTAATAAACCAAATAAATGGTGTACTTTTGTCTGCGTTTTTATGGCGGCGTATTTTTCTACGCGATCTCTTCCTTGCTTACCGCCATGTCAAAATCAGGCCTATGGTTCAAAATCGGGCCTTAAAGTATTTAGAAAATGAAATTGAGAATCAAACGTGGAACAGACTTGCGTCTGGCCGGAGCCGTTGCCGACACAACTGCGGTGAACGATGTCCCCGGCGTGCATTCGGTCGCAGTGATTCCGGACGACATTCCCGGTTTTGTACCTAAGACCTCGGTCAACGCCGGGGATAAGGTCAAGGCCGGTACACCGCTATTATATGATAAGTATAATCCGGATGTCGTGCTGGTGTCTCCGGTAGCCGGAGTGGTTAGGGATGTCGAACGCGGTGCCCGACGTAAGATTGAGCGTGTCGTGGTGGATGCCGGCGATACCTCCGAATCAGAAACTTTCGATGTCTCGTCGCGTCGGTCGGCCGACATCATCTCAACGTTGTGTCGCAGCGGCTTATGGGCATGGATGCGTCAGCGTCCCTACGATATCGTGCCTTCGCCGCAAGTGCGCGCCCGTGACATCTTTGTCACGGCTGTGGACTCCGCGCCATTGGAGCCTCAGCGACCTTACAGCCAATCAGATATAGCCGATATGGCCACTGCCGTGGAGGTGCTGTCACACCTCACCGACGGACATATATATATAGGTCGTCGTGCCGGAACGCTCGACGACATTGCCGGAGCCGTGATGGTGGACGTCCAAGGGCCTCATCCCGCCGGACTTTGCGGAGTCTTGGTAGCCAATATTGCACCGGTAAACAAGGGCGAAACCGTTTGGACACTTTCGGCTGACACTTTGCGCCGCATAGGCACATTTTACCGCACGGGCAAGGTCGATTTCACCACTGTCATCGCCCTGGCCGGCGCCGAGGTTCGTCAACCGCAGATGCTGCGTACCATCGTAGGCGCGGCCGTCGCTCCTATATTGGAAGGGCGACTTGCCGATGCAGACCATCACCGGCGTGTCATCAGCGGCAATGTCCTGACGGGAGTCAAGACGGATGCCGTCGACGGCTACCTGCATTATCCCTACCGTCAGATTACCGTCATTCCCGAGGGTGACGACGTGGATGAGTTTATGGGCTGGGCATCACTGTCGCCGCGCAAGATGAGCGTCAGCACGTCCTTCCCCGGACGTCTGTGCGGCCGTCGCCTTTTCGATCCGGATGCGCGCATACTCGGCGGACGTCGTGCGATGATTATGTCCGGAGAGATAGACCGTGTACTGCCTATGGATATCCTGGGCGAGTATCTGATCAAGGCCATAAATGCTCGCGACATCGACGCTATGGAAAATCTCGGTATATACGAAGTGGCACCCGAGGACTTCGCTTTGGCCGAATGTCTGGACTCATCCAAGGAGCCGTTGCAGCAGATAGTGCGTGACGGCCTCGACTATATGCGTCGCGAGGTGTGATGCGTCGCGAGGTGTGATGCGTCGCGAGGTGTGATGCAATATATAATGTATAGAAACAGCTGACACTATATTATAATGAAAGCATTGAAAAGATTTATGGAGCGTATTCGTCCGTCCTTTGAGGAGGG
>CAVEDT010000380.1:0-2101 GCA_963614475.1 Roseburia faecis | reverse complement strand
TTGTACGGGGAATTTCTCGTTGTTGACAATCTTGTCGAGACGGTCAAGGTCGGTGAAGAGAAGGTGTGCACGTTTGTATGTGGCAAAGCGGCGTGCAAAGCCGATGATGAGAGCGTTGGGGTTGATCTTGTCGATGATTTTCATCACGGCCGAGGGGTCACCTTGGTTTGCAAGCCATTTGGCTTTGAAGTCGCGCTTGACAAACTTGATGAACTTGTTCTTAAGTGTCATGCGCATATTCCAGATTTCCTCATCGGGAACGCTGAAGATACCTTTCCATGCTTCGGGGTTGCTCTGGTCGGCAAAGAGTTCTTTGCCAAGGTGCTTGGTGTAGAAAGCTTTCCATTCGCTGGCAGCCCAAGTGGGCATGTGTACGCCGTTGGTGACATATCCTACGTGGCTTTCTTCCCAAGAATAGCCTTTCCAGATGCCGGAGAACATCTTTTTTGATACTTCGCCGTGCAACCAGCTTACGCCGTTTGCTTCCTGGCAGGTGTTGAGCGCGAATACGCTCATAGAGAAACGTTCGGGGGTATCCGGGTTTTCGCGGCCCATGTTCATAAGGTCGTTCCAAGAGATGCCCAGGCGAGCGGGGAATTCGCCCATGTATTTACCGAAGAGACTTTCGTCGAAGTAGTCGTGGCCTGCGGGTACGGGGGTATGTACGGTGTATAAGCCGGAAGCGCGTACCAGTTCAAGGGCTACATTGAAGTCCAGATGTTCGTCTTGTACATAGTCCACGAGTCGCTGGAGATTAAGCAGCGCGGCGTGGCCTTCATTGCAGTGGTACAGCTGGGTCTTGATGCCAAGTTTTTTGAGCATCAGGATACCACCGATACCGAGCAGGTATTCTTGTTTGATACGGTTTTCCCAGTCGCCGCCGTAGAGCTGGTGTGTAATCTGACGGTCGAACTCGCTATTCATATCAAAGTCTGTGTCCATAAGGTACAGCTTCATGCGTCCTACGTTGACGCGCCAGATGTGGCTGTAGATTATGCGGCCGGGGTAGGGTACTTCGAGAATCATGGGCTTGCCGTCCTTATCGAGTACTTGCTCGATAGGCAGCTGATTGAAGTTCTGGGGCTCGTAGTTGGCGATTTGCTGACCGTCAACGCTGAGGCTTTGTGTGAAGTAGCCGTAACGATAGAGGAAGCCGACGGCGGTCATATCGACGCGCGAGTCGGATGCTTCTTTGATATAGTCGCCGGCGAGTACGCCCAAGCCTCCGGAGTAGATTTTGAGGCAGTTGCACAGACCGTATTCCATCGAGAAGTACGATACCGACGGAATGTCTTTACGCATAGGCTGGTTCATATAGTCTTGGAAGGCGATATATGTTTCGTCAATACGGGTGAGCAGCTCGTTGTCCGAAAGGATTTCGTCGAGACGTTCGGCGGTGAGTTGTTGGAGCAGCATCACCGGGTTCTCGCCCGTGGCACGCCACAAATCAGGATTCAGGTCACGGAACAGGGTCTTAGCCTCGCTGTTCCACACCCACCAAAGGTTGCGAGCAAGCTCGTCCAATGGTTTCAGACGGCTGGGAAGCTCGGCTTTGACGGTCATGTCGCGCCACACTGGGGCGTTGGTGTTACTAACCGGTAGTTTCATATTGTCATGAAGTTTTTTGATGTTGTTTTTTTCGTGTATGATATAATCTTTAGGTGCCGACGGTATGTCCGTGAGGCTTTTTAGAAGTTGTGTTCGTTACTTGCTTTGTCTGGCTTCAGCCTTGGCAATGGCTTCGCGATACGCCGTGATGTACTGCGCAATGAGATTGTCCCACGTGGCAAGAGTCGCGGTTTCGCGGCACGCCTTGGCCACATTTGCCAGATAGTTTGGCGTTGCATCGAATAATTTGGAAATGCTTGCGGCAATACTATCGCGAGGTTGGTCGTAATTGTTGTCGTCGCGGTCGATGACGCATACACCTCCGGCAGTGTACCCGTTCTTGTCCAAGGACTTGGTCCAGCGGCCGAATCCGCTAAGAGACGTGGTGATTGTAGGCACGCCGAAGGCCACGCTTTCGAGCGGTGTGTATCCCCAGGGTTCATAATAGCTGGGAAATACGGTGGCGTCCAAAGCCGTGAGCATTGTGTAGTAG
>CAVEDT010000379.1:1550-2101 GCA_963614475.1 Roseburia faecis | reverse complement strand
GCAATACTCGAGCGAGAGTGTGGGGTTGGTTCCGGGCGAGTTTTGGATGTTGTTGTACGACAGGTTGAGGCTTGTCAGAGGAATCTGAGAGAGCAACTCGAAGGAGGTGAGGGTGTTCTTGCTCAAGTCGAGCTTCGAGAGGTTTGACATGCCGTCAATGGCGGCAGATGTCAATTGCGCATTTTGGAGCTGGAATTCGGTCACCTGTCCGGACACGGTAATGGTCGTGCCTTCGATAGTTCCGTTAATCCAGCGCTGCCATGCAGCTTGATCGGGGTCAATTGTGAACTTCTGTTCCACGCCGTTGCCGAAATCAATGGTCAGCGGCTGCGTGGCAGACACGACATTGGCGAGAATTCGCACCGCTGTCCCCTTGGGGGCTGACGTCGTGAATGTCATCGTACCTTGTGCCAGTACGCCTGTCGTTACCAATATGGCTGACAGAATGGTAAGTAAAACTCGTTTCATAAAATACCTTAAATATTGTTTAGCTATCATTTTGCTACTATAAACGCAGTATTTATTAGCAGTAGCGCCGCAAAGTTATATAA
>CAVEDT010000379.1:0-1540 GCA_963614475.1 Roseburia faecis | reverse complement strand
ATATAATATTATCCAAATATTCAAAAAAATCACGATAATAATCTTCATTTGTTCATAAAAAAATAATAGTTGCCGATACAGAGTGACAATCTCTCAGTATCGGCAACTATTAAGATTAAAAATCTAAATTCGGAAGATTAATTATCCTTTTCTTCTGCCGGCATCCGCGACTCCGGCCTCACTCGGCAGGGTCTGCGCTGCTTTGGTCGAAGATTTCGCGCAGGAGACGAAGGTGGCGATTTATGCGTCGCCATTGGATGACGGCTATAATAGTGCCTATAACGGCGCCAGCAATGCCGCCATAGACCACATAGATATCTCCGACAGCAGACATTTCCACGAAGAACATAACCAGCACCGGAACCATCAAGATGGTACTGATAATGCGCACGCGTCCTATCAGGCGAGTGGCTGCAGCTACACGCTCGGCCGCCTCGACGACAGGCAGACTGATATATTCGCTACGCTTTATGCGCCGATAGACATAGAAGTTGATAACGGAGCAGAATATACCGAAAGCGCTGTAGCATATTATCAGTAGCAGCGATATCGGCATTTCCTCGGCCAACCAAATAATGAGCGGAGGTAGCAGCAGTCCGCCTATGGCTGTCACCAAGTACTGACGAGCGACCTTGCCCGTAAGCGTACGCGCCCGGTCAAGCCCCTTGACGCTGATGTCTGCCAAGGTGCGAGCAGCGCCCGCAGAGGGCTTTATACTATTCCACTGTTGTTTGAGAAAGTCTATATCGTGTGTGGGCATATTTTTTAATCCTGCAATTGTTTCTGTAATTTGGCTTTGACGCGATGAAGCCGCGTGGCCACATTGGATCGCGACAGTCCGGTGATATCAGCTATTTCTTTGTAGTCGCGTTCGTCCAACCATAAGGTTATCAACGCCTTCTCCAACGGGTCGAGTCGCGAAATCATTCGATACAAGACGCGGAGGTTTTCGGCACGTTCGCTATCGTCATCGGCGAGGACCTCGAGAGCATGGTCAAGATCCACCGTTCCGCGGTGACGACTGACACGTCGATGCCACGAAATGCAGCTATTAATAGCGGTACGATACAGCCACGTAGTGATGTCGGCGCGCCCGTCAAAGCTGTCCATACCGTTCCAAATATTGGCTACGGTCTCCTGGTACAGGTCGTCGACCGGCGCATCGGCACTATGATATAGGAAGCATACCTTGTAGAGCATCGTGTTGTGCCGGTTCAACAATTCCTTGAACCGAGATTCCTTATCCTTGGCATCTGATGTCGCGTTTGTCTTCATCGTATATTATTAGACGCAGCATTTCCCGAAAAGTTACACCCTATCCCCCAAAAAAATGATTAAATCAAAAAGTTCATTTGAACCTTTGATGTGTATCGGCGGCACTTATGTGCCATTAAAGACTTTCGTGCCAACTTTTCAAGGCGAGACAATGTAGAGGGATTCTTGCTACACTTCGTTACGCAAGCGCTTCGCGATTACGAACTCCTCTCCTCGGGTGCGAATCTCATCTTATTATTATTACAGAAGAGGGGGCACCCTACGG
>CAVEDT010000378.1:1250-2117 GCA_963614475.1 Roseburia faecis | reverse complement strand
CTTCCGGGGTCGGAACTTTGATGTTCTCGGGTAGCTGTCCGCCGGCCATCTTGGGGTTGAAGTACGGGCCTTCGAGATGCAGGCCGAGCACGCCGCTCATGGGGTCGGCCATGAGTTTTTGACATGTAGCAGCAGCCTCGCGTATCATCGGCACCGTCGACGAAGACAGCGTCGGGAATATGGATGTCGTACCATGGCGACGATGAGCCTCCACGGCCGTCACAAATGCGTCTTCGGTGCACTCCATGAAGTCACGGCCTCCGCCGCCATGCACGTGTATATCGATGCCGCCGGGGAGCACGTAATTGCCCTGTGCATCGATGACCTTATCCACGCCTTCGACGCGGCGGCTGTGATTGAGTATTGACTTGATACGGGTGCCTTCGATGAGGACACTTCCGCCTTCGACCCAGCCCATGGGGGTGAGCACGCGGCCGTTAATAATCTGTGTTGTCATATCGTTTGTTGTTAATTTGTATTTCTCAAGCGGTGAGACAAAGGTACAAAAACTTCGCCGAATAGACAAAGTCGATTGCCGGTCTCCGGTGCCTACGGTGTCGTCACCGCGCATCGGCCCGGGCTGAGCATACCGACGCGACACTCTCTCCTCTCTGCAAGTCGCCGAGCCGCCACTTCTGCTGACGGCAGCACACAAAAAGTGCCGAGACACGCGGCCTCGGCACCAAACTCTATATTTATGTCTTACATTTAAGCCTTACGGTACAAGATTGTATTTCCGGAAGACTTTCTGTATTTTTTCGAGACCGGTAGTGACTTGCTCCTTGGTGTGCGTAGCCATCAGGGAGAAGCGGATGAGCGTATCTTGAGGCGCAACGGCGGGCGAAACCACGGGGTTGACAAATACAC
>CAVEDT010000378.1:0-1213 GCA_963614475.1 Roseburia faecis | reverse complement strand
GTGCGTGATAGCAAAAGTTTTGAAGTCGTCACGGATAAACAGCGGGATAATCGGCGTCGAAGTATTACCGATTTCGAAGCCCATACTGCGGAATCCCTCGAGTGCATAGTTGGTGAGGTCCCAGAGGTGTTGCTGACGCTCGGGCTCGGCAATCATAATGTCTATAGCCTTGAGCGCGGCAGCAGTGCTGGCCGGAGTGATACTTGCGGTGAAGATGTAGCTACGGCTGTGGTGACGCAGGTAATTGGTCACTTCCTTGTCCGTAGCGATAAAGCCGCCGAGGCTGGCAAAGCTCTTCGAGAATGTACCCATAATCAGGTCTACATCCTTGGTCAGGCCGAAATGGTTGACCGTACCGCGACCACCTTCGCCGAAGACGCCTATACTGTGCGCTTCGTCCACCATGACGCTGGCATCATACTTCTTGGCCAAGCGTACGATTTCGGGGATATTGGCCACGTCGCCTTCCATAGAGAATACACCGTCGGTGACAATGAGTTTCACCTTATCGGGCTCGCAGCGTTGCAGCTGCTTCTCCAGCGAGGCCATGTCGTTGTGCTTGTACTTGAGTTGTTGCGAGAACGACAAGCGACGGCCCTCGATGATGGAGGCGTGATCTTGTTCGTCCCACAATATATAGTCTTCACGACCGGTGAGGCAAGATACGACACCGAGGTTGACGCCGAAGCCGGTGGAGTAAATCATTACATCCTCCTTGCCGATATACTCGGCAATACGCTGCTCCAACTTTTTGTGCAGGTCGAGTGTACCGTTGAGGAATGGGGAGCCGGCGCATCCGGTTCCGTATTTGCGTATTGCTTCGATTGCGGCTTCCTTGATTCGGGGGTCGTTGACGAGTCCGCTGTAGCAGTTGCTACCGAACATCAGGACCTTTTTACCGTCTATGATGACTTCGGGATCCTGTTCGGAGGATATTGCGCGGAAATAGGGATAGACGCCGGCGGCTTTGGCCTCTTGCGGCGCCGTGTATTTGGCTAATTTTGCCTGTAGTAACTTCATAGTTTATGTGATAATGTTATCGACGTTTGATAAACTATCTGATTGCCGTTGGCGACCAATCAGGCTGCAAAGATACAAAAAAATATTGAAAGACATGTAAAAAAGTTTGACTCAACGCCGAAAAAACTTCCAAAGGGTCAATATTGTCCTAAATAAAAATAGGTAACGATGTAACGTGCGACACCATAGAGCA
>CAVEDT010000377.1:0-2119 GCA_963614475.1 Roseburia faecis | reverse complement strand
CGCTATGTGTCAGGACAATATCGTAGGCCTTGGGAGCGTCCTCAAATTTGAATACGTGAGTGGTGAGGTATTGCAAGTCGATGCGTCCGCTGTGCAGCAGCTGCTGGAAGGCTTGCATATTGCGTTTTTCGGTCCAGCGCACGTATGCGGCCGGATAGTCGATGCCTTTTTCCTCGTAATTGAGGTCGTAGCGACCGGGGCCGTATGAGCAAGACATACGCAGTTCCAGTTCCTTTTTGTAGTAATACGGGTCGCGGTCGAATCCGGTGGGTACGGCGCCCAGTACTACGACGCGTCCTTTGCGGCGGCATATAGCGCCGGCAAAATTGATAGGATCGAGTGAAGATGTGGCAGCGGCAATGAGCACTGCATCGACGCCGCGTCCGTCGGTATAGTCGAGAATTTTTTCCTTAATACCCGGGTCGTTGCGAGTCAGTGCCAAGTCGGTGCAGTGTTCTGATGCTGTCTTGACGGCGGCAGCGCTTACATCGATACCCACGACGTTTACACCCGAGGCACGCAGTTCGAGACATGCCAATTGACCTATAAGGCCCAAACCGATAACGGCGCAGGTTTCGCCCAGACGCATATCGGCTTGACGCACGCCTTGTAGTGCTATGGCACCCAGCGTGTTGTAGCAGGCTTTGGCCAAATCGGCATCAGCGTCCAAGCGCACGCACAGGTTCTTTGGAACGGCCACCACTTCGGCATGATTGGCATATCCGGCACCGGCACAAGCCACTTTGTCGCCTACGCGGAATTCGGTGACGTCATCGGCCACGGCAATGACGGTGCCTGCCGAGCTATAACCTAACGGCGAATAGGCATCGAGTTTCTTCATCACGGCGCGGTAGGTTTGCACAAAGCCTTGCTGGCGCAGTTTCTCCAAAACTTGTTTTACTTGTTGGGGACGCTCTTTGGCTTTGCCTATCAGGCTTTTGCGGGCGGCTTTGACTGTCGAACCTTCGGTGCCGGCGCTGATGAGCGAGTAATGGTTTTGTACCAGGACCATGCCTGCAGACAGTTGAGGCATAGGCAGCTCCTGTATTACCATCTCTCCGGAGCCGAGCTTTTGTGTCAGTTGTTCCATTATATGTCTTTAATAAGTGTACCGACTATCGTAGGGAAGGACTTCGGTCGGCGAAATCGTGGTTATGCTTTTATGCAGACAAAGTTACGCATTTTGCCGCGTATAGGCAAATTAGCGTGGAGTTTTGCCGGGTAGCTATAATAGTCTGAATAGCTGTAATGACTGTTATAGGTTTCGTAGCTTATACCGGCTGTGTCGTCTATGGGCGTTGAGATATAAGTATGCTCGACGGGTCTTGTTCCTTGGCATTGTCGTGCGACAGGGCCGGATTGAGTATGTAGTTCAACACCGGCGTGAACTTGCCGTTGGGCATCAGTGTCAGGTGGTCAACGATGTTGACTTTGACGTACTGTTCGCCGTCCATAACGTGCGCGGTTTCGCGGCGCATATACTCGGCATCTTTATCGGAGAAATCTTTTCCGGGAATGATGTCTACGGTCACGTATCCGGCCTCGGTCTGTGTATATTGCAGGCCGTCGATGCGGCAGCATACGCCATGATCAAGCAGTATTGCGGTCTCGGTTATGCGGCTACCGTCGTGCTTGATGATGATGTTGTATGCGTGTCTCCCATCGATGCGACCGAGCCACCTTTGGCAATAGCCGCGGTCGGTAGGAGCGATGCGCGACAATTCGGCATAATCGTCTGTGCGGTAGCGTATCAGGGGAAAGTATTTGTTGTATAACGTTGAGCCTACCAATTCGCCGTATCCGCCGGGCGTAGTAATGTCGTTGCCGTTTTCATCGATCAGTTCGGTGTATCCGTACTGTTCTTCAATCATGTATTCTTGTCCGCCGTCATTACCGGCATAGATGAGTTTCTCGGTATGTCCGTATGTGAAACTTACGCTCAGTCCGCATCCCTTGGTGAGGAACGCATAGGCTGCATCGGTGACCGGTTCGGATGTCAGCAGGGCGTACTTGATGAACGAGGTGTCAAGACCCAGATCGCGGCACATTTGCATAAAGGCTAAGGCGACACGGGCGTAGGAGTGTATCGTATTGATATGGTGGCGTCGCATCACGTGGT
>CAVEDT010000376.1:0-2125 GCA_963614475.1 Roseburia faecis | reverse complement strand
GCATTGGTCTATGTCTATGCCTTCGGGACTGTCAATGGTCACTTCGACAACGTTGTCGGTGCTTACCGTGATATTTACCAAAAAGATGTCCGTGTCGGCTATGGCTTCCTCTACGGTGCTGCGCAGCAGTTCTTTGTCAAGCATATAATTTGTGTCTGTTGTTTATTCGATTGTCATTGTTTGCCGCCCTTGTCTCGCGCTCCGCGGTGGGCAATCAGCAGTTTCGGTTCGACTTCACAAGACCACGGCTCGTCAAAAGACGAGGAGGAAGCCTCAGGCCTCCTCCTCTTGAGAGTCTCATAAAGTGCTGCAAAGTTAAGCATTTACTATTATATGGACAATAGCAGGCCTTGTAAGACCTCAATACGCCCGAAAACTTTATATATTTTTTCATTTATTTACCGTTTTTTAACTCTACACTGCCATCAAAATCGCCTTTTATCGGTCAGTAATTTGTTATCAAAAGATGTGTCACCTTCTTCTCGTTTCTATTCATAAAGCTGACAAGGTATTCCTTGTCAAAAGCCCTTATGTTTATTCCCTCCCTATCATAAAGACCATAGATAAACTCCGTATGTTTTATTATCATCATCCATTTTGCCGGACACTCGTTTATTAGATAGTTCGCAAGACGGCGCTGATCTTTTTGTGTAAAGGCATTTTGTGCATACGTACTGAATTCGCTATCATATGGAGGGTCTAAAAACACAAAATCATCCTTTTGAGGTTGGCATTCTCTTAAGAACTGCTCGAAGTCATAATTAAAAATATGCGTTCTTTCAAAATGTTTGCGCAACGCTTGTGTTTTATAGTATTCCAATTTCTTGGACATCACCTTGCCATTATACGCAATGCCACCATAAGGGACATTAAATTCCCCCTTTTTACTGTATCGGAACATACCGCTATAAGCATAATTTCGTATAAAGAAGAACAAGGCCGAGTGTAGGGCAGGATCCTGTATAGCCTCTTTATGGTTATACAAGTTTCTATAGTTCATATATAAAGAACTCTTTATCGCGGTCAGTATATTATCCGCCACGTCACCTTCGGGTAACTCGTGTTTTTTTTGCTCCAGTTCGTGCATACGCACCATTTTTCGAAATAGGTTTTTCTCCAACTCTTCAATGATGACGCATGGCAACAAGCGAAGGCCATCGTCTATTATGCACGCTATCTCTTGTCGCTTATTTTCGCAGAAAGTATGTATCTCGTTTTTTAGTTCTGTCTTTCCCCACGCACCGGCTCGATATGTATAAAACATTTTGCATAAAACTTGGTTCGTGAGGTAAAAATCCGTGGTACGCCTCCATGAGGAGTCTATCATTTCTACGTATCTGAAAAACAGACTGTCTGTCGTAGCGATATTTCTATACAACTCGATCAATTCGGAAGATAAATCATTGATGTAATACTCTTCAGCATTTATCCCCATAAACACAGCCCCACCTCCGACAAAGGGTTCAAAATACCTATTAAAAGTAGGCAAATTGGGGATTATATATTTCAGCTCTTTTTCTTTTCCTCCGGGCCATTTGATGATTGGCGAAAGGCCTGAATTTCGATCGAGATCCACTCGTATGGACTTCGTATTTGCAGGTTTAACATCGAAGAATAGATTCAGTTGATTGTGCACACTGCCATACTCGGCAATCGGCTCATTTACAATTATTTCTTTGGAAGTATCTTCTTCGTTATTTCTCGACATCTTCGTTATTCCTTGTTTATTAAGCATATCATCAATTCGTCTTTTAGCGGCATAAAAATAGCTATCGTTCAGCTCGATACCAATAAACCGCCTTTGTAATTCAAGAGCTGCAACCCCGGTCGAACCTACGCCCATAAATGGGTCGAAAATAATATCACCAACATTGGATGCAATCTCTATCATTTTTTTTAGAATTGATACCGGCTTCTGTGTCGGATGGTTCGGGTCGCTTAATCGCTCGGGACGCATACATATCGGACTCTCTATAAAATTATGCATCTCCTTTTGTGTGCTGAAATTCCATGTGTGTTTTTTGTTCCAACACGTGAACACCATCTCGCAACTATTCAAGAAGCCCGCCTTAAAAATTTTGGGCGCAGGGTTTGTTATATGCCATACCATAAAGTTGGTTGTATC
>CAVEDT010000375.1:0-2126 GCA_963614475.1 Roseburia faecis | reverse complement strand
ATCCAGCGGAAAGAGGGTATTGATCAGTTGGCCGGTCTGGCGTATGCCTCCACGGTGCGGAATAACTATGAGGTTGTGCACGTCCATAGTGCGGCAAATCTCCGGCAGGTCGTCCAGCCGATAGACGGGAAGCCCGAGATCAGGGCGTTGTATCGCCGTAGTGCCGGTAGTGTCGGTGTCTACATATCCTATAACGTTTATACCGCTGCCTCGCGGGGCGGCATTGAGTCGGTCTACCAATGCTTTGCCCCCTTTGGTGGCACCGACGACCAGGGTGTTGAAAGCCAATTCGCGTCGCTGAATGCGTCGCGCGGTGTGTGTCGTCTGGATGAGGCGTACAAGGTATACCGGGACAAACCATAGCAACCACAAGATACCGATAAGCTCGTAATACCCCCTAACGCCGGGAGATAGTGTATCATTGATGATTGCGGCGAAGAATATGCCCAAGGCGCCTATGGCCGAGACTACGGCCGTATTGCCAAGCTCGTCAAGACGAGACTTGAAGTATGTCTTGCCATAATATCCCGAAAGCCAGTAGATTGCCAGCATTACGAGTGGTGCGATTATCTGCCCGGCGATGACATGACCTTGCGTAAGGTGCTCGGCCAATGTGTAGTGCGCGCGTATGCTCTCCGGAAGGAAGTGGTAGCGTACAATACTGAAGACCGTCCACCCGATGTTGAGCATCAGGAAGTCTGCAAAGACGTATGTGAAGGCCTTACGGCGTATGTTTCGCACGATGTGTTTGGATTGATGTGATGTTTCTGATTCGGCGGTCGGATGCTTTGTCGGGTATACAGACTGTTGTCGACTGAAAAATATGCTTTGTTCCGAACTATTATTGCGGCTGTAATGCCATGCAGTCGGGGATGCAGGATGCTACTTGCGAAGTATCTTGAAGAGACCACCTTGCCCCAAGCGCATGACCATAGACGGGCGTCCCGGTTTGCGGTCGCGTCCGGTGAGACATACATAGTCCATTTGAGCGGCAAGTTGTGGGTCTATTTGGTCGAAGGTGCGTGGCGTCGGTGCTCCACTGAAATTGGCCGAAGTGGACACCAACGGTCGTCCGAGGGCGCGGCATAATGCCGCCGAAAAACGTTCGCGAGTCAGCCGAACGCCCAAAGTACCGTCTTCGCCCATGAGTGCCGGCGCGACACCGCGACCGCGGTCGTAGACAATGGTCAGCGGTCGGTCCGAGCATTCGATGAGGTCGTATGCAATGTTCGGTACGGAGTCTACAGCGCGTTCGAGCGCACCCAAGTCGCCCACTAAAGTGATGAGGGCCTTGTTGTCGCGGCGTCCCTTGACCGAATATACGCGGTGTACCGCCTCGTCATTTGTGGCATCGCAACCGATGCCCCAGACGGTGTCCGTGGGGTAGAGAATAAGACCGCCGCGCCGCAGCACTTCCACTGCTTTGCGCAGGTCTTCTCCGAATGTATTGTCTTCGTTAGTCATAATACCACAAAGTTAAGCATTAAATCGCCAATCGCAAAATAATAATAATTGCCGAGATAAGTCCTGCAGCGCCTATTCAGGAGCCTTTGTGCCGGCACCTGGGCGGTGATAGCGCTGTGTGTGAGGTGTGTCGAGGGAGAATGAAAGTATGTATTAGATACGTGGAAGCGGTGAATATGAGGGAGTCGCGTAGACGTTAATGAGGTGTCACTCGTCGTCGTGCCATACGAAGGTGGTGAGTAGTGGATAGTGGTCCGAGTTGCGGATGTCGCCACGTTTCATGCTGTGCGGCGCAAAATTACCGCGCCACAGCACGTGGTCGATGCGAAAATACATCGAATTGCGGTTGTATGTATACATATACCCGAGACCTACTGTCGGGTAAACTTGACGCAGTCCCTGATCCTCGACTTGATCCAAAGCATAGCATCCCGGTACATCGTTGAAGTCGCCGCAGACTATACAATTGGTGCCGCCGAATTTGCGGATATATTGAGTCAATCGTTTGGCTTGACGTGCGCGCATGACATTGGCGGCACTGAGCTTGGCTATCAAGTCGGTACGGACGCGTTGCAGCGGATTCTCGACCATTGTGGCCTGATGTCCCGAGGTGCCGGTCAGTCCGCTGTATAGCTCCTTATCGTCCTCGGTCAGACCTATGC
>CAVEDT010000374.1:0-2134 GCA_963614475.1 Roseburia faecis | reverse complement strand
GGGATGTATTGCTGCAATATGACGCGTATATCGCTGTCGGGTAGGACGATATTGGCTGTATATGCGCCCATATCGGTGGTCTCGAAAAGTGACAGCCCTTTATAAGCAACTGTTCCATCGTCCCGAGCCGTCCATAGTGTGGCAAAATCGACCACTCGATTGTGGCGCGGCTCGATACACACCATCCCATAGCGTTTTATCCCGTCGGCGCAGCGGCGAACCATTTCCGTCGAAGGGGTTGCGGTCGAGTCGATATTGCCTCGCCCGGCATTGGACCACGGCATCTTGGCTATACAGCCTTGAGGCGTGCGCTCGATATATTCGACCAAAGTGTCTGTATCGGTGATTATCTGTGGCGGAGCGGTGACGGCAAAGGGCAGCGATTCGGCCATCGCTTGGCCCAAGAGGGCTGCGGTGCGGCGCGAACTGAGCATACGTATGCGCGTCAGCGTCTCGTCATCGGGCAGTGCGTCGGCGCGTACGCCGGCATCTAAGAAGACCTTGCGCGAAGCGCGCGACCAGCCCCACGGCTCGGGACTATATCCATCGATGCAAGCGGGCATGGTGTTCACTTTAAGCCCAAAGGCTTCAGACATAGCGGCATACCAACGCTCATTGACGCCGCTATCGATGAAGGCATCGCCATCAGCGCCGTACCACATAGGCAGACATTGACCGCAAAGACGCATCTGCAAGGCCGGCAGTGGCGGAGTGAAATTGGATAAGTCACGTGCCAGAGCAATATCGTTCTCCGGGAAATATAGGTGTAGGCATCGCCGATGGTTCATGGCACGTGTCCTGAAGGTGCGCAATATGCTGAGTCGGTGCTTAGCGAAGCATTTCAGGCTCGATATAAGCCGTGATGACGCGCATGGGACGGTCTGTGGCGCGTATTTCCACCCATTCGGTGGATGCAGGCACCAGCACGGTATGTCCGCGCGATATTATGGCTGTATTGCCGTTACTGTCTTCTACGGTGCCGCTGCCTTCCACGACCATAAGCACGCGGAAGGACCGGCGAGCCGCCACTTCGAGTTTGACGGCTTCCTCGACGCACAGCGCAGTGACGGTGAAGAAAGGCGTGCGCTTGATTATGGTCTCGCGGTCGTCCAGAAGCTGGGGACGAGCCAAGCCGAAATCGGTCTGGGTGTAGTCCACGGCTTGTAAAGCGCGTTCGATATGCAGCGGTCGCAAATTGCCGTCGGCATCGCGGCGGTCATAGTCCCACAATCGGTAGGTAATGTCGCTGGGTTGCTGTATTTCGAGGACAAAGTTTCCGGCGCCGATGCTGTGTACGCGTCCGGCAGGCAGGTAGAACACATCTCCGGCTTGGGCGTAATGTTTTGCCAAAACGTTGGTAATGGTGCGATCGGCCAGAATACGTGTCATCTCGCGATGCGTAAGTGTGCGATTGAGGCCCGAATAGATATGCGCACCCGGTTGGGCATCTATGATGTACCACAATTCGGTTTTGCCGCAGCCGTCAGACTGTTCGTCGTCCGGATGCACCTGAATGGATAGGTCGTCCTCGGCGTCTATGAATTTTATAAGCAATGGAAATTTCTCACCGAAACGTGCGTGCAATTCCTCGCCGAGGATTTCCTCGCCGTGGTTGCGCAATAAATCGGTAAGCGTCATACCCGACAGCGGACCTTCGGCTATGACTGTCTCCATGCCCTCGAGCGACGATATTTCCCAACTTTCGCCGACGTGGGTGTCCTCGAGATGTATGTTTTTGAATTGAGCTATACGCTGTCCGCCCCAGCGTACGGTGCGGTAATGTGGCGTAAAGCGTATCAGGCCTAATCGGTTCATATACTGTCAAGTCAATTTTCTGAACGACAAAGGTACGACTTTTCGGCGGGATAATCGAAAAAAAACGCTACCTTTGTATGCTTATGGACGAAAATATTATTAAAACCCTGCCCGATGCCGTGGCCAATCAAATCGCCGCCGGCGAAGTGATACAACGCCCCGCATCGGTCGTTAAGGAGCTTGTAGAGAACGCTATAGATGCCGGCGCTACTGATGTACAGATAGTCATCAAGGACGCCGGAAAGACGTTGATACAGGTGGTGGACAATGGCTGCGGAATGTCGGCGATAGATGCACGGATGGCCTTTGAACGTCATGC
>CAVEDT010000373.1:0-2145 GCA_963614475.1 Roseburia faecis | reverse complement strand
GTCTTCGCTGTAGTCGTGATATGGAATAGTAGCCGATATCTTGACATTGCAGCCGAAAAAGAAGCAGTTTTTACAGCCATGGCAATAGGAGTGCTCATTGTACCCAAGATATTGCTTGATGTGCTATTCTCTCTCATCTTAGGATAAAGCGTATGAAAACCACACTTAAAGAAGTAAACATAAAAAACCGTCGTGCCACCTTCGATTACTCCATCGAAGAAACTATGACCGCCGGAATAGTACTCACCGGAACCGAGATCAAGTCTATACGACTTGGCAAAGCCAGTCTTGTAGACACGTATTGTTATATTGTCAACGGCGAGGTATGGGTCAAGGAGATGTATATTGCGCCGTATTTCTACGGAACTTACAATAATCCCGGAGACCGTCGAGATCGTAAATTGCTGCTTACACGCCGCGAGATACAACGGCTTGAAAAAGCCAATAAGGAAGCCGGTATCACCATAGTTCCGCTTCGATTGTTTGTCGGAAGTCGCGGATATGCCAAATTGGTGATCGCCATAGCTCGCGGTAAGCATCAGTACGACAAGCGTCAAGCCATACGCGAGCGTGAAGATAAACGCGCACTTGCTCGTGTAATGCAGAAACGCTGATACGTTTGCACAAACGCCATCCCGGATTTTAAGATTGTGTGGTAGTCTGCGATAAGCAGACGTTACGGTTATCGCTCCAAGACGAGTAAGACCTTCGACCCGTCTGCAGTGGTGACAGCAATCAATTTGAGCCGTCCGTCGCCTTCCTTGACGCCCAGCCGCGACTGCAATGCAGCGGCTGTCATATCAAAATTGCGCACTGCGACCGAAATCTTCGGATAACGGCTTTTGAAGCGTTTGAGTATTTTAGACTGCCACGGCAGTACCTCGAGAACCTTCCACGCTTGTCCCGGGAAGCCGGGAATTATATCGGTGTGTGCGTATAAATGAGTATCTGCTGCAATTTTGGTCGTTCCGTAACGATGAGCCAAAGTCCGATAGCCGCCGCATTTCATTACCGAGGGGTAGGGCTCGTAAACTATTTCGCCGGCTTCGGGCGTATGCAGCGGCGGCTGAGGCCCGGACTCCTCCGACATCGTGAAGGTAAAATCAGAAATTTCTCCACCGGCCAAGAGAGTCAGTGCATGTATACGCTGTGTACCGGTCGCTATATTCGGTTTTGTCAAATCACATACGGCGACCAATTCCTTACATTGCGTAGCCGTGCCGAGTGCATAGATGTCTGACACACACTCCAAAGGCTCGACCATTCCGCCACGAATATCTATCATTGGCGAAGCCTTGATGATAAGTGTTCGGAAATAACGGCGAAAATCGCCGAGCATCGAAATAACATCGGGAGCACAGTCTGCCAAGCCAAAGAGCCGTCGACCGCCATCGCCGCGTCGCGCCGGGTCGATAAATGCCACATCGCCGTGTAATATGCCATCGTGCAACATCTTCACGCTGTCTCCATGCAGCACCTTCAGTGTCTTCAAATTGCGACCGAGGGCATTGAGCGTTAAGGCTTTGGCAAGAGATTCATCTCGCTCACAAGCTGTCACGACGTGTCCGTCGGCCGCTGCATGCATTGCATCTATGCCAAGCCCTGCTGTCAGATCCGTAACCGAACAGTCGCGAGGCAATAGTGCTGTGTGTACACGGGCAAGGTCGTCAGAGGTGCTTTGCTCGCCGCATAATTCATTGGCAAACAATAAACGGGGGTATTCAAGAAGCGTCTGTACCAGTTTTTTGCCAAAACGTCGGCGACACTCAATCTGTGTGATAGCGCACGACATTTCCGCATCGCCATGATAGCGAAGCCGCAGTGTGGACACATCGTTGCCGATGTGCGTGTTCACAAAATCCCAAAACTCGTCAGAATCGTATGTCATATCTTAATGCTGTATTGATGTACAGCATCTACAAAGATAGTCATAAATGCGATAAAGCGAGCATCCAAGCCCATGATATTTGACGTTTCGGCGCAAAATGCGTAATTTTGTACGCTCAAAAGGGCATAACGTGCCTACGTCAGGTTGACGTAAGCCCATATTACATTGAAACAAAACCTCTGATAGCACTTAGCTATATGGTCAATACACAGAAATATAAAGTCGCCGAAATTGAACGCGACCGCCGTATATTGGAA
>CAVEDT010000372.1:522-2169 GCA_963614475.1 Roseburia faecis | reverse complement strand
GTGTTACGCGCTGCCGACGGTCCGCCGTTAGGACGCGACATCAGCCGGATACGCTCGTCTCGTCGGGCGTATCCGGCTGATATGTCGGCGGTATTATCCGTGGAACCGTCATCGACGATTATCGCCTGCCAGTCGCCGAAAGATTGCGCGAGGATGCTGTCAAGACATTCGGCAATCCAGGGCGCGGCATTGAAGGCCGGGACGACAATTGTGATGCGTTCCATAACGTTTGATTATGTACTATTCGATAGTCAGGGGTCGCGAGGGCGAAGATTCGTTGTTGGTGCGGTTGACGGCCGTGACGACATAGGTGCCCGGTTTGTCAGCCATATAAGTATCCGAGTATACTATATCGACGATATATTTGGGGTCATCGATGGGAGTGCCCTTGGTGCCTTTGGGGAAGCGGTATACTACAAAATGCGTGGCATCCATAACGGTGCCGCGAGTCTGCGGTACATCCCATTTAATGGCGCAAGGACGGCCGGAGGTGGCGCGGCGCAGGTTGGCCGGAGCCACGGGCTTATCGGCGCATATCCACGGATAAGTCGGAGGCAGAGCCACTGTGGCCTGTATGTCGCGGGCCAGTGAGTCGGCAATACCGCCTACGTTGGCTGTGATGGCGTATGCAGGCCACCAGCAATTGCCTTGGACATTAGGCATCGAGCGCGACAAATCCACCTTATGGTGCAATTGCGTCGGGTCGGTAGACGGAGCCAGGTCCTTGTGCTTCATGATGTTGTGTACGTCTTGGCCGAAGTACATGTGGCGTGGTCCGGCATTGTCGTTCCACCATTGAGCCAGTACGAGTGTCGATGCGCGTTTATGCTCCAATTCCCAGTATAACTGAGGCAGCAGGTAGTCAATCCAGCCTTTTTCGGACCACAGCAATACATCGGCGTATAGTGCGTCATAGTTTTGCAGGCCGTTGGTGTCACTGCCGCGCGGGTCGCTGGATTTGTTGCGCCAGATGCCGAAGGGGCTGATGCCGAAGCGCACCCAGGGCTTTGCCCCCGAAGTGATGGCGTTGTGAATTTCTTCGATGAGCAAATCTACGTTTTGGCGACGCCAGTCGCCGCGCTTCATGCCCTTGCCGTACTTGGCGTATGAGGCATCGTCCGGAAAATCTATGCCTTTGGCCGGGTAGGGGTAGAAATAGTCGTCGAAGTGTATTCCGTCGACATCATAGCGGTTGACGATATCCATAACCACGTCGGTGATGAACTTGCGATTTTCGGGCAGTCCCGGGTCAAAGTACATTTTGTCATCTCCCTTGTAGGTGACAAAACGCCACGGCTCGCGGTGATATATATGCGAGGGTGCCAGTTTCTCGTTCTTGGTGGTGGTGACGCGGTAGGGATTGAGCCATGCGTGCAGTTCCATGCCGCGCTTGTGGCATTGCTCAATCATAAACTGCAACGGATCCCAGTACGGCGAGGGTGCTTTGCCGCCCTTGGTGAGGAAGCGGCTCCACGGCTCCAATTTGCTGGGGTAGAAAGCATCGGCACTGGGACGCACCTGAAAGAGTATGGCGTTGCATCCGGCGGCGCGAAGGCTGTCGAGTTGCGAAATCAGGTATTTCTGTAACTCGGCAGTGCCTTTGCGCAGATATTGACCTTGGAAGACGGTGTGCATCCATCCTCCGCG
>CAVEDT010000372.1:0-512 GCA_963614475.1 Roseburia faecis | reverse complement strand
CCATGCCCACTACGAGGGCTAAGGCTGTCAGTAGTCGTTTCATTGGATTGTATCGGCTAAAGGTGATGTTTTGCGTAGATGGTAGGTGATTATCAGATTTCAGCGGCTTCGGCTTCGGCCTCTTCCGTCCCGGCGGTTTCGCCTTTGACGTTGGGCAATTCGAGACCGAGATGCTGACGACGGTCAATGACTTTGAGTACCAGCCCCAGTACCAGAGCGGCCACGCCGAGGAAGGCGAGCATCAGCAACGGGTTGGTGTAATCGTAAGATACGGCAGCCGTCTCGGGGTCCATGGCGCCGCTTTGGACAGCTTGTACCAATGCGGGATTGGAGGCGTCAAGCACCTTGCCGATGAGCAATGGGAACAGCCACAGCCCGATGTTCTGAATCCAGAAGATGAGTGCGTATGCCGAGCCGATGATTTTAGCATCAACCAGCTTGGGCACGCTGGGCCACAGCGAAGCGGGGACGAGCGAGAACGATGCACCCAGTACCAGGATTGTCGCATAGGC
>CAVEDT010000371.1:0-2171 GCA_963614475.1 Roseburia faecis | reverse complement strand
TATCATGACCGGGTAAGGGCTCTATGCCTTTATTTGGAGGTTAAATGAAAGAGCCGTGTAAACAAAAGATAAGCCGATGCGGTTAAGTGTTGACAAGTGAAAATCTGACTGTCAAAAAAGCTTAACGGGGCTTGGTGTATATTTGATATTTGGTGAAAATATGTTTACTTTGCAAAAAATATGGACGACGCCATGTGTGGATTGACAAGATAGCACGCTAAGGCAAAAGAATACAGCAATTTGCATGTATCGTCCAACTTATCTGGAATATTTATATATCGTACAACCACATATCACAACACAGCCTCAAAGATGAAAAAGAGCGCTTTACAGAAAGCCAGGGCAAGCTACCAACCCAAACTGCCCATAGCCTTGACCGGTCCGGTCAAAGCAGTGCTTGGCAAACCGACACAATCTGTTGCCAATCAGGAAGAAATTCAGAAACTTTTCCCGCAGACTTACGGACTTCCCGAATTGCATTTCGAGAAGAATTCCAACCCGGCACCGGGTCGTCCCATCAATGTCGGCGTGATACTTTCGGGTGGCCAAGCTCCCGGCGGACACAATGTTATCTCCGGCCTTTTTGACGGAATCAAGCGTATCCATCGCGATAGCCGACTCTTCGGTTTCGTTATGGGTCCCGGCGGACTTGTCGAGCACAAGTACATCGAACTGACAGCATCAATCATAGACGAGTATCGCAATACCGGCGGTTTTGACATCATCGGTAGCGGTCGTACCAAACTTGAAACCAAGGATCAGTTTGATCGCGGTCTCGAAATACTTAAGGAACTCAATATCTCCGCTCTTGTCATCATCGGTGGTGACGATAGCAATACCAATGCAGCAGTGCTTGCCGAGTACTACAAGCAAGTAGGTGCCGGTGTGCAAGTTATAGGTTGCCCCAAGACCATCGACGGCGACCTCAAGAATGACTTGATTGAAACCTCTTTCGGCTTCGATACCGCCACTAAGGTATATAGTGAGGTAATAGGCAATATTCAGCGAGACTGCAATAGCGCAAAGAAATACTGGCACTTCATTAAATTGATGGGCCGTAGCGCAAGTCATATCGCTCTCGAATGTGCACTCCAGACCCAGCCTAACGTATGTATCATTTCCGAGGAGATTGAGGCCAAGAACCTCACGTTGCAGGATGTAGTCAACCAGTTGGCTGACGTTGTGGCTGCACGTGCCGCAGAGGGCAACAACTTTGGTACAGTGCTTATCCCTGAAGGTCTTATCGAGTTTATACCCGCAGTGGGACGCCTTATTGCCGAACTCAACGATCTTCTCGCCAAGGAAGAAAAGACCTTTGCTGCTCTTGACCGCGAAGCTCAGCGTCAGTGGGTTATCGAGCACCTCAGCGCAGACAATGCGAAGACTTACGAGGCTCTGCCCGAAGGCGTTGCTCGTCAGTTGACGTTGGATCGCGACCCCCACGGCAATGTACAGGTATCACTTATCGAAACCGAGAAATTGCTTAGCGAGATGGTTGGCAAGCGTCTTGAGCAAATGCGCGCCGAAGGCAAGTACAATGGCAAATTCTCAGCTCTTCATCACTTCTTCGGATACGAAGGCCGTTGCGCCGATCCCTCGAACTTCGATGCAGATTACTGCTACGCTCTGGGCTTCAATGCAGCATGTCTGATCAATGCAGGCGTAACCGGATATATGTCCAGCGTTCGCAACTTGGTTAAACCGGCTGTACAATGGATTGCCGGTGGTATACCAATCACTATGATGATGAACATGGAACGTCGTCATGGCGAGATGAAACCCGTGATACAAAAAGCACTTGTAAAGCTCGATGGCGCACCCTTCCGCAAATTCGCAGCACATCGTCGCGATTGGGCTCTCAATACATGCTATGTATATCCCGGCCCCATTCAGTACTTCGGCCCGGCTGAAGTATGCGACCAGCCCTCGCTTACATTGCAATATGAGCATAAGGGTAAGTAATTAAGAAAAATACAGGGTTTCGGACATTTCCGTAGGATTTGCTCCAATTCCCCTATAATTCTTCCTATAACAGCTTGCATGGCGGAATTCTCATATCGAGGGTTCCGCCTTTTTTATAGCTTTCGTTTACATCGCGTTATGCAGTATGCTTTTCGTAAGCATCCGAAATAAGCCGGCTTGCAGGGGGCGATTTTGATGGCGAACTTTGC
>CAVEDT010000370.1:567-2182 GCA_963614475.1 Roseburia faecis | reverse complement strand
CAGTACAAGCGCGTGCGCAAACTGCTTGACGCCAATCGCGCCAAAGCCGAGACGCAGCCGGGCGGTATGTTCCGCGATTTCGAAATCTCGTATGACGGTGTCACTCACCGACTGAGCGATGTCGTAGGACGCGGACAGTATGTCTTGGTGGACTTCTGGGCCAGCTGGTGCGGACCGTGCATACGCCAAACCGCCGTTATTAAAGACCTGTATAACGAATTCAAAGATAAGGGCCTGCGTGTGCTCGGTGTAGCCGTATGGGACGAGCCGGACAATACTCGCAAGGCAATCAAAGATCACGACCTGCCGTGGGAATGCTGGCTTAATGGCCAAACCATACCGACAGATGTCTACGGCATATCGGGCATACCGTGCATAATTCTCTTCGGTCCGGACGGAAAAATATTGTCGCGTGACAAGCAGGACGACGACCTCAAGGCCGATGTGCGCGCCGCCCTTCAAGCAGCACAGTGATTGCGGCGGGGGCTGTCAATGCCGCCACGATGATACCGACCATATCGGCGATCCAATCGTAAAAATCTGAAGTGCGACCCATGCCCATGGCGCCTTGCGCCCACTCGTCCACGGCCGAGAATACGGCCACACAAAGACATATAACAACTACCACGCCGGGGGCCAGCTTATGCCGGCTTCCGGCGTCGCTTTTGCGTAAATTCCAGCGTCCGCAGCGACGCCAATCAAACATCAAAGCTCCGGTAAGGCCACCCATCATCACTGCGTGCACTACCTTGTCCAACCCTTCGAAGGATGGTACGTCCAAGTCGGGCAACGGTTGCGATGCCAAGGTCAACCATAGTACTGTCGCCAAGGTCAACGCGCTGGGCCAATATCGGAGCAAGAATCTCATTTATCGGATGTTTCGGCTTTGGATGTGTCATTGCCTTTGGCGGCTCGGCGAGGATTGGCCGGGAACCATCCGCGACGCACGCGCTCGACTTGTTCATTGACTTCGTGTATGCTCCATAGACAACTGAAAGCAGTCACGCCCAGGAGTATGGACGCTACGATGTCGTCTACGTATAGGCATAACCCGAGCAGAATGATGCCTGCGCCCAGAAACCACCAACGTATTTTGCGTCCTACGTAATACTCGCCTTTGATTACCAACGGATGGAACAATCCAATGATGAGAAAGGTTACAAGGCCCACGGCCAATCCGGCAAGGTGGTGTTGCGCCAAAAATTCGGTCATTTGATGTGTGTCTTATTTTGATTTTGATAAAGCGGGCTATAATAGCCGTAATATTATAATTATATAGTATGTGTTCTGTTTTACGATAATTGTTACGGACGCTGACTGTCAGACCTGTACTTCGGATAGGTCGATGAGTTTGTTTAGGATGGCGAAGATAGCCAACGCCGCCGTCGAGTGTATCTGCAATTTGTTGTTGATATTGCGGCGGTGGGTGGTTACGGTATGCACCGATAGGCACAGCTTGTCCGCAATCTCCTTATTGGACATTCCACGTGTGACGCAGCGCACGATGTCTTTTTCGCGCTCGGTGAGAATATCGCCTGTGGGTGTCGGTGCCTCGCTTCTGACTTTGTTCGGCGGAGTGGTGCGCATTGCCACCTCTTGCTCCAAAGTTTGCACC
>CAVEDT010000370.1:0-557 GCA_963614475.1 Roseburia faecis | reverse complement strand
CGGGACAAATATGCGATCTTCGACTGCGCAGTGTCCCAGTAAATCCTGCTCGCAGATAATGATATCGAAGAGTGCCGAATTCAGAGAGTCTACGCGTGCGCCGCTACCGGCATAATGACATATAAATATGTCCTTGAGTTCGTTGAGTTTGGATGCTATCGGGCGATGCACATGTTCGAAATCGGCGATGTGATATCCTCCCGGATTTACCCCCTCGATAAGGTGGTCTACATAATCGAATACATGGCTATTTTCGTACTCCATGTGTCGGCGAACCTCTTCGACATACCCATCGTAAAAGCGCAAAATCAGAAAGCCAACGTTGGCAGGGTCCGAGCAGTCTATGGACGCGATGAGTTTGCGCCGTATTTCCGGCAGTATGAAGTCCAAGAAATACTTGTGCGCATTTTTAAGATATTTAACCAGTGATGGTAGCGATACGGCAAAGCGCTCATAGGGTCTACCGCTAAGAAAATTGGCTACGGCAAGGAATGTTGAGGTGTCCACGCCGTTGTCGGCGCAGACTTGTGCCACTGTCTTTGTGCCGAATCCAAGTG
>CAVEDT010000369.1:807-2186 GCA_963614475.1 Roseburia faecis | reverse complement strand
ATGACACACTTCAAGTATCCATCCTCGTTTGTATGGGATGTTGATGGTGCTTCGTCCACAATCATACTTGATTGGGTCGAGATAAACAAGCATGTCGGACTGTGGGCTTGTAATGATGCTGCAGGTGTTGCCCATGAGTCTATATCCAAATTGGTGCGTAAATTGGGTAAGCAGTTAGATGCTAATTATGGTGTGACTGCAACAAGTGCAAATTATCGAAAAACTCGTTCCACATTACAGTCTTATGGATATACAGCATCTGATATTATAGGCTTCAAGACAACAGAAAACTTCGATGGAAGATCTATATGGATAATGTATGGTGAAGATATCGAAAAAGGTGTTTCCCATGCGTTTATCGCTGACGGAAGAAATTATGTTCAATACATTACAGAGGAACGCATAGTAGATCCAAGCACAACCCCGCCGACGATTGTTGATGTATATAATAAAGAGGTAACGCATTATGACTACCTGCATATAAATTGGGGATGGAATGGTTCTTCAAACGGATACTTCTACTATGGTCGTTTTAATTCATCAAACCCTATTGAAATGGACAATCCGTCTATGGGAAAAAGCGATTACAACTTTACGGCCAACCTAAAATATATAAAAGTATCACGCTAAAAATAAAAGGCTATGAAAACTTATAAGTATCTTATGATGTGCATCATGGCGGCAAGTGTCGCTATGTATGGATGCTCGTCGGACGATGAGCCGCGTGACGAACAAGCGCATCAGCGGATGGAACTCACGCAAGAACAGAAAACAATATCCGAGAACGAAATAAACGTTGCATTCTCCTTTATGGAGCAACTTTATGCGCAGGCACAAAACGGTGATAACGTATTGTTCTCACCTATAAGCAAGGATCTGTGCACCGGTCTGATGATAAACGTTGTGGCAGAGCAGGATCGTGCATCTATCCTTGGTGTTTATGGCGCGACAGCGGCAGATGCTATAAACACGTTGAACAATACACGTATGAATTATTTCTCGTATAATAATTCTAAGTCAAAGGTCCTCTTTGCAAATTCGGTGTGGGCAAATTCGCCAATGATAACCGACCAAGGCGAATTCAATGCGATGGCTGCCGTACAAAAGAAGTACTATGACGCAGATATTCGGATAATGGATTTCAGCAAAGATAATGTACTCAACGCCGTCAACAATTGGTGCTCGGATAAGACAAGAAAATTGATTCCGAAATTTCTGAAAGAAGCGCCTGATGTATTTCAACAAATTTTGGCAATCAATACGATGTATTTCGATTGCGCATGGCAAGATGAATTTAATGAAGCGGGAACGAAGGTATTGCCTTTTTATGACGCGCAAGGAGAAAACGTCTTGACAGAAATTCCAATGATGAGTACGTA
>CAVEDT010000369.1:0-797 GCA_963614475.1 Roseburia faecis | reverse complement strand
TTTGCATTTCCATATAGTGGCTGCAACTACTCGGCAGTATTCGTATTGCCGGCAAAGGGTCTAACCGTAAAAGATATTCTTCCGGATGTAAAAGAGATGTTGCAATCAAACTCTATGTATGTCGAAAACGAAGATTCTCAGCTTTACTATGACGTCAAGATTCCGCGTTTTACTTGCGAAACGACGACAGATATAACGACGCTTATGGAAGCAAACGGAATCGACTATCAAGGGAAGCACGCTCTTGGCTTTGGGGTAATGAATTCCATCAGAACAATTCAAGCATCATACCTGAAAGTTAATGAAAAAGGAACAAAGATGTCATCAATCACGTCTAGCGGATACCCAATTGCCCCCGGTGGACCGACTGTTAACATCGAATTAAATCGGCCGTTCCTGATGATTGTCAAGGATGACAATCACGGCTCAATACTGCTGATGGCAGCCATTCAAATGCCGAAAGAATAGTCATTAACATAATATAACAAATGCCGCTCCGATGTTGCGTTTTGCCATTGGAGCGGCTGTGTATATTGCCGTAATGTGCATAATGAAAGCTTTTGGTAATTAGTGAATATTAACTAAAAATATTTGCATAATAATAATTGGGATGATTAACTTTGCATCATAATGACATCAGATGCGTTGGATGTCCTTCGAATACCCCCCCCCTATGCTTTTTTAAAAACCGAACGAATACTAACACAACCAAATTTTTAAACGCATGAAAAAGCTTAGTTTATTTTCGCTCATAGTTGCAGTGTCGATCAGCGCCTGTACCAACGAGCCGCGGATGG
>CAVEDT010000368.1:0-2192 GCA_963614475.1 Roseburia faecis | reverse complement strand
ATACAACCGCCGCCATATCGCTGGTGCACAACGCTATGGACAACCTGGTGAACGCCGACACGCTATTTTCACGCATACGTGCCCACGCCTTTGCGCTGGGACATCCGAGCATCTACCAAGACCTGCTGGTACGCGCACGCGACAACTTTCCCTGGATGACTCGTATGGTGGATCGCAGCCTGCTCGAATACTACGACTATCGCAACGACGGGCCGCAGATGGTGGCTTACGCCGACAAGATGCTGCAAGGCTTCCCGGAGAACGTGGCGTACCTGCGCGTCAAGGCGCGAGGCACACTGCTCTGCGGCGACGGTGACGGAGCGGCCGACATTTGGCGGCACATCCTTGACTTAGCCCCGGACAACTATGACACACTGGTAGACCTGGCCGCATATCTTGTCACCTGCGGCCATCGCGATGCAGCCACGCCTTACATCCAACGAGCCATTGCAATACGCTCCACGCCCTATCTGCAAGCACTGCTCGACAAGCGCTGAGTCGGCTGACAATTCTACCGAAAAACGGCCATTGGCATCCTTTTTGCCCGTACGTTTGTTATACTAAGCAGTACACGTATATTATTCACTCTTTTTACACATACAGCTATGATTAACAACAACGTCGAAGAAGCCATCAACGTCCAAATAAACAAGGAATTATGGTCGGCATATCTCTATCTGGCTATGGCCATGAACTTCGAGCATGCCGGACTGCCCGGCATCGCCAACTGGTTCCGCGTCCAGGCCAAAGAGGAGCAGGCTCATGCCGAAATATTCATCAACTACCTCAACTCGCGTGGCGGACGCGTACGTCTTCAGCCCATCGAAGCCGTTCCCGACAGCTGGGACACTCCCCTGGCCGCCTTCGAGCACACCCTGGAGCATGAACAGAAAGTCACCTCGCTCATCAACAACCTATACGCACTTGCCGAAGCCGAACACGACTACGCCACACGCGGCAAACTCGACTGGTTTATCTCCGAGCAAGTCGAGGAAGAAGAGAACGCTCAACGCCTCATCGACCGTCTGCGCTTGATAGGCAACGACGGCATGGCTCTGTATACCCTCGACCAAGAACTGGCCACTCGCGTATACGTAGTGCCCGCGCCCCTGGCCGCCGCTTCCAACAACTGATAAGCGCCCGACGGACGTATAAAGTCTAAAAGCACAAAAAAACCGACACACCTCATCCGCGTGCCGGTTTTTTTGTCGTCATATGCAAGTCATAATCGGCTACTTGTCTGCATAAGGGAAAAGCGTATCAATTCGTGGACGTTGTCTCATTGTGTATTTAGTTATTACACGTACAGCTGCATACCGGGACATTTAATTCTATAAATTGGTTTACATGCTCATTAAATTCTATCCACAGTTTCACTAAATTCCATCGGTCTGCAAAGATGTCAATATTTTTATATATGGCAAATTTCAATGTCAATGTCTGCGGATGAAAATATCCGAGGTGCTTAAGGTCCATGTAGGGCTGCCAAGTAAATATCTTATTAAGATCAAAATCTTCAAAATAATCGCAAGCCGATAGTATGGTGCGTGGAACTGAGAACGTTCGGGCCTCAAGTGGTGGAATAGCGGTAAAACTATACCAAAGACATCCGGAATTAACAACAGCATTATCACCGTATCTAATAAGATCGCTAAGGCCTGCTGACAAATAGGGTTTTATCGGCAAAAACGATACGACAAATCTATCTGTGTTATAATTATATCGGTGTAGGTATTTGGCTTCTGCCAAACAATACCCATGATATTTTTTTAAATACGTATCAAATACATAAACAGTGTCATTTGAAATGTTTGACACCTCAACATACAATGAGTCATTGGCATAAAGCACCTTCCCGGAGACTCCGCCATTTGTAGTTTTCGCCGCACCTAATATAGCGCAGAAAAACGCAACTGCGACTAAAATTAATGCTCTGTAGTTTATAAATTCGCTATCTTTTTCTTTCATAGTGTTTTATATCATATCTACGCTTTGGTAATCCTAATATTTTTCGTGCCTTGTTATTGAAGTCTATAACCTTATCTTGCGTTTTGCCTGCATTTAACACATGCCCTATTTCGGGACACCAGCAAAAACCTGTTTTTAACCGAATATTAAGCTCAGCCTATACAGGAAAAATTTGACATCAACGACACCTCGGAGCTGAGCACGGAAATTTTTGATTTTAGCGT
>CAVEDT010000367.1:1721-2198 GCA_963614475.1 Roseburia faecis | reverse complement strand
TGGTAATAGTGTCCGAAGCCTCTTGCAACTGCTTCTCGTAAGGTATACGTTCTTCGATTTGTCGGCATCCGTACAAAACCGTGGCATGGCTACGACCCAAACGTTGTCCAATGGCCTTGAACGACATCTTAGCCAATTGTTTGGCCAGATACATTACCATCTGGCGTGCATCCGATATTTCGCGCTTGCGCGAAGAGGTGAATACCAAACTCGAATCCACATTGTAGTAGGCGCATACTTCGCGAAGCACATCGTCAAATTCGGTGTTGCGGCGAGTAGTGCGTATGGCATTGCCCACGACATTGCGAGCCAAATCCAGGGATACCGGAACATTGCAGAACGTTGCACGAGCCACAATCGAGGTCATTACGCCCTCAATGTCGCGAATGCTGTCGGTGACGTTATTGGCTATATAGTTCATTACATCGTCGGGCAATTCGATACCTTCGCTTGCTGCCTTTTGACTGAGTATATGTC
>CAVEDT010000367.1:0-1711 GCA_963614475.1 Roseburia faecis | reverse complement strand
CGTAATTGTAAGTCCGGACGTTCGAGGCGTACGGAGATACCCCATTTGAATCGACCAAGCATACGCGCCTCAAAGCCCTTCATGTCTGCCGGCGCACGATCCGAAGACAGCACAATCTGTTTGTTGTTGAGGTGCAGATAGTTGAAAATATTGTAGAACATATTCTGAGTCTTGGGCTTGTCGTTCAAGTCTTGAATATCGTCTACAATAAGGGTGTCAATGCTTTGGTAAAAATTGAAGAACTGATTGGTCTCGCCACGCATGTGAGCTGTCGTGAACTGGCTCTGGAATGTGCGCGAGGTAAGGTAAACCACCCTCATGTCGGGGAAGCGTTCTTTGAGACGTATGCCTATGGCTTGAATAAGATGCGTCTTGCCCACACCGGTGTCTCCGAAGATGAAGAGGGGATTGAAAGTCTTGACTTGCGGGTCATTGGCTAAAGACTCGGCTATGATTAGCGCGTTTTTGTTCGATGATGATACGCAGTAATTCTCGAATGTAAATCGAGGATTGAGTTGCGGATCTACCGAGCCGACTGGCCGTGGTGCAAAAGGATTGGCAACCGCCGGAGATTGTACGGCCTTACTTCGCGGCGTACTGGCTACATCCACTTGAGTGTCGGGCTCTTTGCTCACGACGTTGAACAGGTAATGTAATTGTACGTCCGGTCCGTATACTTTGTGCAGTATAGGGCCTATGATATCCAGGTAGTTGGCCTCGATATGCTCGGCAAACAACGGAGTCGGAACCATCAGTTTAAGATCATTGCCGACATGGCTCACTTCGCTGATGTCCTTAAACCATAGGTCATACTCGCTCGTGCTGACTTCCTTTCGGATTAGCGCAAGACATTCTTCCCATAGTGGTGTATGGCTGCTTGGTTTAGTCATAATCAGTTAAGTGGTAGGCCCGTATGTTGTGAATAATCACCCTGCGGCGAAAGATAACTGACGCTGCAGGTGCATAACGTGCAATGCAAAGTTGGCGATTTTTTTTTAATCTGCCAAAAGATATTTTGACGATTATCGACCAATCTCTTCTAAAATCCAACAAGTCAGGACGTTTTGTCAGCGCGATTTTTTTTCGTAACTTTCGGAAGATTTTAGGCGATTGCGCCGTTGTGCGACACTGCCGTTGACACGTCATATCATCTACACATTATGGATTACAACACTCCGTTATTTAGCATTATTACAGTGACTTACAATGCCTCTACTACGCTTGGACGTACAATGGAAAGCGTTGCAATGCAGTCATGCGGCAGGTACGAGCATATTATTATGGACGGAGTGAGCAAAGATGACACCGGATTATCTCGCAACCTGACGCCGGACTGTATGATGCTATGAATAATGCTATGGATATTGCCTCGGGTGAGTATCTGATATTTCTCAATGCCGGAGACAAATTCCATGATGCCGAAGTGTTGCAACGCTTTGCCGAAGCCGTAGAAGCTAACCCCCGCCCCGGTATCGTCTATGGCCAAACGGACCTGGTGGATGATGACGGTCGATATCTCGGGCCGCGACACCTCAAGGCTCCTCGCACGTTGACGGTCAAATCATTCAAAAAAGGTATGCTGGTTTGTCATCAAGCCATGGCTGTACGCCGCGATATAGCTCCGCATTATGATATAAGGTGGCGTTTCTCGGCCGACTACGATTGGTGTATTGTGTGCTTGAAGCGTTCGCCTAAAAACGTATATGTAGAC
>CAVEDT010000366.1:0-2201 GCA_963614475.1 Roseburia faecis | reverse complement strand
ACCGTAGACCAGCTACGCAGCGCCAACAACATCTCCGGAGACGACATCAAGGCCGGGCAGACGCTCACCATACCTTCAAAGGATGCCAAATCCGACAAAAAAGGCTCGTCCAAGAAGAAAAATCGCCGTCGTCGCCGCTAACAATCAGCCACATTACAACAGCACATACACACCTTAGTCCCATATAATATTATGAGTACAAAAGTCCCGGCATCCGACCCCGATGCCATATTCGAGCAAAAGGCCCAAGCGCCTTACACCCCGGCGGAATCATGTCCTCCGGCGGATGTCGACCCCGTCGACCTGCCCGAAAACGCCTTCCGCGAACTAGGCAAAGACGAGAGTTATCGTCCCGTGATGCACCCCACGCGCCAATACGCCGAGGTCACGCCCTATTCCGTCATCATGGGCTTGATTTTGGCTGTGGTATTCAGCGCCGCCGCCGCATACCTCGGGCTCAAAGTCGGTCAGGTATTCGAAGCCGCCATACCTATCGCCATCATCGCCGTAGGCTTCAGCAACTGGCGCAAAGTCCAGAATCCTCTGGGCCAAAACGTCATTATCCAGTCCATCGGCGCATGTTCGGGCGTCATCGTTGCCGGCGCCATCTTCACCCTGCCGGCACTGTACATACTGCAAGCCAAGTTTCCCGAAATTTCGGTCAACTTCCTACAGATATTCCTCAGCTCGCTCTTCGGCGGCGTTCTGGGCATACTCTTCTTCATACCCTTCCGACGCTACTTCGTCAAGGATATGCACGGCAAGTATCCCTTCCCCGAAGCGACGGCCACCACACAGGTGCTCATCAGCGGCAACGCCTCCGGTGCCCAGTCGCAGTCGCGCGTGCTGATTATCGCAGCCCTCATCGGCGGCCTATATGACTATATCGTTGCCACCTTCGGCGTATGGTCCGAGACCATCACCACCACAGCCTACAGCTGGGGGCACGCCATAGCCGACAAATTCAAATTTGTCTTCTCGTGCAACACCGGCGCCGCCGTTCTCGGCTTGGGATATATTGTAGGTCTCAAATATGCTTTCGTTATCTTTGCCGGCAGTATCTTTGTTTGGTGGTTTATCATTCCACTGATGGGTAGCGAATTCGGTTCGTCCCAATTTGCCGGAATGATGCCAGACGAAATATTCAAGCAAGTACGCGGTATCGGCATCGGCGGTATCGCCATGGCCGGCATCATCGGCATCATCAAGTCCTGGGGCGTCATTCGCGAAGCCGTGGGTCTCGCGTCCAAGGAATTCAAGGGCAAAACAACCACCCGGAAGCCCATACGCTGGCAACTGGACATTTCGATGAAACACATCACCTATTTCATCGCTTTGGCCCTGGTGGCAGTGCTGCTGTTCTTCTGGCTCGGCGTCATCCACACATTCTGGCAGGCAGCCATCGCATGGCTGGTAGTCACAGTCATTGCCTTCCTATTTACTACCGTGGCTGCCAACGCCATAGCCATCGTGGGCAGTAATCCCGTAAGCGGTATGACCTTGATGACACTCATCATCGCCTCCGCCGTATTCGTTGCCATAGGTCTCAACGGCACCGGCGGCATCGTAGCCGCCATGGTACTCGGCGGCGTGGTCTGCACCGCGCTGTCCATGGCCGGCGGCTTCGTCACCGACCTCAAAATCGGCTACTGGCTCGGCTCGACACCGCGCAAGCAGGAAAGCTGGAAATTCCTTGGCACCCTGGTAAGTGCAGCCACCGTCGGCGGTGTCATTCTGATGCTGAGCAAGGTTTACGGCTTCGGCGAAAACGGCTTGGCCGCTCCTCAGGCAAATGCTATGGCCAGTGTCATCGAACCCATGATGATGGGCGGCTCGACACCCTGGATTTTGTATATCGTCGGCGCCATCCTCGCCATACTACTCAACTGGTTGGGCGTTCCGGCTCTGGCATTCTGCCTTGGTATGTTCCTGCCGTTGCACCTCAACACCCCGATGCTTGTCGGCGGCTTGGTATCCTGGTTTGTAGGACGTTCGTCCAAAAACAAAGAAGTATGCCGTCGTCGCAGTGACCGCGGCACGCTGATATCCTCCGGACTTATCGCCGGCGGCGCCCTCTTCGGCGTATTCTCGGCCATCACCGTCCTCTGCGGACACGAAGCGCCCACCAACGGCGGCGATTTCCAGCCTCAGGTACTCGGCCTCGTTGCCTACGCCTGCATCATCGGTTACCTATACATATC
>CAVEDT010000365.1:0-2207 GCA_963614475.1 Roseburia faecis | reverse complement strand
GCTTTGAGAATACTATTTGTCAGGAATATCGGGAAGTACAAAACGATTGACCGTTGCACCATACCCAAAGGCACATTCAGGAGCTAATTACATTGAATTTAGGTGCTTGGTCTTATGGTCTATTGCAGACGTGAGGAATTTGTTGTAACTTTGCCTCAGCCTTCGTCGCGTGAGTGTGGACGGACAGTGTCGATGCGCGTCTATGTATTGCAGGAGTAATATCCGAATCCGAAAAAGACATAAATTGGACATCAACAACGAGTCGGCAATCGAATCGGCGGCGGGCGTTTTATGCTGCTTTCGCGGTATATTGATATTATAAATCACTTAATTATAAACACCATGAGCGTTTGCGTAACTATTAGGACACAAGAAAAACTCAAGCCGTGGGACCTGTTAGAACATCTGGCCAAACAGGGCGAAAAACTTGCCGTAACATCCGAAGACTTTCCTTATGTAAGATTCGGTAGTGAAAAACTATCTATCAGAGGCGTTGAATTGAGCGAGGCGGCTAACGGCTACGAAGTAACGGCTTTTACCCTTTCGTCGATAGGGGATTATAAGCTGTTTGTAAAGACTGTGCAAGCAGTAATAGCACTCACCGGCGGCCGTGCTTTCTATGAAGATGATGATGAATACGAGGTTGTCAATCCCGCAGAATACTTTAATTCCGAGTGGATTAACGAACAATATGAGTCGGGCTTTGACAGTATCCGGGTGTTGGCGTGTCGTGGCTCATTTATGACGATGGACGGTATGTTTATGGATATATGCATAGGGTCAAGTCTATTGCTCAGCTTTGGAATTAATATATGGGGCGCAAGCGCCGACCGACGTGATTCGTTTATGAATTACTTGTGCAAAACCCAATGGCGTTGTGCCGGATTGACGGATACAAGCACGAGTATGGTTTTGCATTCGCCGGATGGCGACTCGGACAAACATCTGACCATATCTATGATCGGTATAAGCGATGGAAAGGTCATGGATTTTGATTACATATCTTATGCAGACCTTTTGGGCATCTTTGATATGGATAATGAATCCAATCCCCCTGTACTCATACCGTTTAGTGAGGCATGGAAGATATTGCCTGATAGTGCGTTTGACAAACTGGACGAGGTGCAATATATCCGTGAGGGCGAACTTACGGTGGATATGGTGCATCAAATGATGGACCAGGCAAGACATTTACAGCCGGATGACTTGTTTTACAATCCCACGTATCCCGGCGAGGGCTTTGACGAAAAGCAAAATACAGTCATCTTGATGTGGAATCCGGCGATATCCAGTGTGAAGCTTGGAGAACATTGCGAAAGCATCGAAAATTTTGAAAGCGAATACTACAATTGGAGCGTTTGGGAACACGAAAAAGCCAAATGCGGCGACCGCTTCTTCCTCGTCAGAGTGGGAGAAGGCAAAACAGGCATCGTAATGAGTGGCATATTCGATTCGCAGCCGTATATGGATACGGACTGGAGCGGTCGAGGTCGACTTACATACTATATGGATATGCTTCCTAATGTGATACTTAACCCCGAAGAAGCCCCGATGATTACCACGGAGCAATTGTCCGAGGCTATCCCCTCCTTTGTCTGGACCGGCGGACATTCGGGTCAGATACTCGACAAGGAAGACGCCGCCAAACTCGAAATTATGTGGAAAGACTTTCTTGTGAAAAACGAGGAGAGTGTAGACGGCTGGAAGTTCAATGTCAATTATCGCCATACATACGATGCCTTTAATGACACCTCGGACTGATTGCTCGTAAGAGCCGTGACGTTGTCTGTCGGTGTTGAATAAGACGGCGGTAGAGGCCGACATTGAAAATATGGAGTGAAAGTTTGGAGGCTTTTTGCATATCGCGAAAAAGTCGTACCTTTGCACCCCGGAAAATAGCACGCGGTATCATCGGAGGGCAATGGCACTGCCGGATAAGATGAAGTTGGCTCAACAAACCTGCCAAAGCGGGTGCCCGTTTCAATATTATTCGTCTAACACATTACACAACAATGTTATGCAACGCGACCAAATTGATTTAGGTACCGTCAAGATTTCACGTCTCTTTCGTCTTTATTTCTTCCCGACCCTTATGGGAATGCTGTCGCTGTGCGCGGTCACGGCTATTGACGGCATCTTCGTAGGGCATAGCACCGGCAGCGATGGCCTCGCAGCCGTCAACATCTGTATTGCACCTACGATGGTGA
>CAVEDT010000364.1:0-2212 GCA_963614475.1 Roseburia faecis | reverse complement strand
TGGTCAGTATGCGTTTCATTTTATCTTGTGTCTCGTGCTTTTTGTGTCTCGTTATTTGATGCTTGATACCCCTTGCCGCTCGTTGCAGCAACGGCATACTCTTGCAATCAGCAAAGTTACACAAAATATGCGACACTCCGACCCTTATGTTCCCTAAATTACTTTATTCGAGCCCGGATTCGAGCCCGGATTTCCACTTTAGGGGATTCCCACTTTTTTTGCGCTTCAGTTTCCTTGCGGCTTATCGTCTGCAAATATATGGCGAGGGACGGCGAATTACTCGCGCAGGCGGCTGTCGATGATGATGGTGACGGGGCCGTCATTATGCAAGGCCACGTCCATATCGGCACCAAAAATACCGCGACCGACGGCTATACCGCTATCCGCCTGCAATTGACGGCAGTAGGCATCATACAGCGCCACCGCCTCGTCGCCGTGCATGGCGCGTATATAGCTGGGGCGATTGCCGCGGCGCGTCGAGGCGGTCAGCGTAAATTGACTCACGGCTATTATCCCGCCTTGGACATCGCGGACGCTGCGATTCATCACTCCGTCGGCATCATCGAAAATGCGCAGTGCGGCGGTTTTGCCGGCCAACCACCGGGCATCTTCTTCGGTATCACCGTTTTCGATTCCCACAAGGATCAACATTCCGGCACCGATGGACGACACCGTTCCGTGTCCCTCGACGGTCACGGACGCCTGACTTACTCGTTGTATGACTATTCGCATATCGGTATTTCTAAATATCTTTTCCCCGGTCGCCGCCTATTTTCTGTCGGCTGTATTTCATCGACTTTCCAGCAACTACCGATTTTATAATCTCACATCTTTTCGATCGCCGTTTATATGCGGCATGTCCGGAGTGGCGGCCACCCCGGACATGTCGCACAAGGCGTTATCTTCTGTACTTTTAAGCGCTGTTTATCAGTATACCAGACCGACATTATCCACCCAGAACGTAAGGTCGATAGTGCCGACGTATGCCTCGCCGCTGCTGGCCGAGAACATCACGATGATATGAGTGGGTTTGGCATCCGGTTCCCAACCCATTTCCTTGACGGGGACCATTTTGCCTTTGGAGTTTTTTGCATAATAGCTACGATCGGCCGGGATAAGGCCGTAGGTGCTGCTTTTGCCGTAAGTCACCTTGACATCGTGGCCGTTGACCCACGAACTGCTATGGCCGAAGGCTTCGTATCCGGTGCCGACGCGGTTGGCGTAAATATTGCCCTTGCTGTCTTCCCAGCGACGTTGCAACAGCACTATGGCCACGGCTTTGTCGCTACCGGCCAGAGTCTTTTTCTTGCCGAAACCGGACGAATATACGCGCGAATTGCCCGAGGGAACGGACACTTTATAGTCGAAACGCAAGGCCTTGGGACGGCGCGTAAACGGTATGCCCATCTCCATCTTGCTGTACGGATTTTTGGTAGACTTGATAGGCTCTATCATCTTGCCCAAGAATATCGAGCCTCCGGCTACGACATCGATATTAATCATGCCTATAGCCTTGCAATGCTCGTATTGGCATACAAGTTTGGCGCATTTACCCTTGCCGCGAGCCTCGGGATAGACGGCGTTGGAAGCCTTGGTGACACCGGCGGGTTTGGCCAGGACGTTCGAAGTGGCCCACGGCGATCCGCCGCGGTTGGTATATGCCTTGCCGCTGTCATCCGTTCCGGTAGGAGCGATGGCATACAACTGTTTGGTATGACCTCCCAAAAGCTTGGACTCCTTAATATTGCGAGTCAGCCATTGGTCAAAATTGCCAAAACTGAACAACTCGAAGGTTTCGGCCCACGAGCCCAAAGAAACTATGGCGCCAATCACGGCGGCTACAATTCTTTTATTCATAATTACTTAGCTGTTAGTTTCGTAACTGAAGTGTACTTCCGCGTACACATTTAGAGTGCAAAGTTAGGCATTTTTGCCTGACTTCGGCCTCATCAGTCGCCCAAAAGACCAATATATGCGCCATTTTGACCAATCGAGTTGGACGATAGCTGGCAGGTCTTTAGGGACCTTTAGAGACCTTAGAGACTTTAAGGGCCTTAAGGACTTTAGGGACTTTAGGGACCTTAGGGACCTTAGAGACCTTAGAGACTTTAGAGACCTTAGGAACCTTTAGAGACACAGGGCACTAAGGGCTCTACCGTAAGCATCCGAAATAAGCCGGCTTGCAGGGGGCGATTTTGATGGCGAACTTTGC
>CAVEDT010000363.1:0-2219 GCA_963614475.1 Roseburia faecis | reverse complement strand
GTCCTAGGAGCGTTAATGCGGATGCGAAATGTATTCGTTTACCATCGGTCGTCCGATCAAATCGTTTTGAGATAAGAATATGATACTCATCACCGTCAATCGTGCGTGTCTCCGCAACATTCAATCCGGCTTTTCGACCCATGACATGACAGAAGTGTTCCCATTGAGCCACATCGTAATCATCTTTTCGAGAGGGGAATTTAGCAACAGTCAGACTTCCGTCTTCATCAATGACAGATGCTTTGGGTCTGGCACCTCCAAGTGATGTACCCGGATGTAATAGTTGTGTCAGCCACTTCTTTGAGGGCAAAAGGTGTTTTTCATCGCTTGCCTCAATCTTATGTGCAGCGTGCATCAGTTCTCTGACATTTGCCAATGGCGGGACACGAAGAAATGTCTCACAGTTGATGAATTTGCCTGTGGGAGTATCAGCAAATCGAAAACCTCCCATGCGCGAAATATCATCGATTCCCATAAGGTAGTCGAAAGAGGAAAGACGTCGCGCGGCTCTTTTTTCATCGGCAGCGGCAATCTGCTCTCGCCTATTTAGCAATGTGCGCCCCCATCGGTCGGGTATGGCGTCAGAGAAGCATGCGAAGATGCCTCGCTCGGGGCGTGTGTATTGGATCCCCGTATAATTTTGTAAGTCATCACTGAGAAATATGTCTCCATACTTCGCAAGCCATTCTTTGTTAAAGGAAAAACCGTATGTCTCATTACCACGCACCGAATCGTATGATAATTCGCCAATCAATAGAGGCTTATCAAGCCAATCAAAGTCGGCATATACAAATAGTTTCTGCATGGCTTAATTTTTTTTTGAGGCACGGGTGCGATGTTTGAGGCATAGATCTTGTAAGTTGCGTCCGAGTATGTCGTCTTTAGCTATAAGAAGAAGATCATCATCAAGCTGAAGAACGTAAAGGACGCGGGCGTATATGCCTATCGAGACAGTCGGCGAGCCTTTCTCAATGCGATTTATTGTTAGCGGTGAACAAGTGGCGCGTTCTGCAACCTGAGCAATCGAGAGATTGCGTCGCAACCGAGCAAGTTTTATCTGCTCACCCAAGATAGCCATCTTTTGCTCCAGTTTTCGGGGCAGCATGGTCCCCATTGTATTCTTTGCCATACTCAATATATCTTTTAATGCGGTAAAGTTAATAAAAATATTTATTATATGATATATTAAGCGGTTGAAGAATTATGTATTCATCGATGTATGGGGCAATTTGCGGAGTGATCCGGCGCAGAATGGTTAGGGGTTCGTGCCGGCGATTTGCGTCGGCCGTCGGCGCGACAGAGCGTCAATGTGCGTCCAGCCAGTTGTCGGCGATGCCGGTGGAGACGTCCAGCGGTACGGGTGACTGCGGCCACGCCTGCGACATCTTCTCGGTGACTAGGGCACGCAGGGCGTCTTCCTCGCCGGGTACGACGTTGAATACCAGTTCGTCATGCACTTGCAAGATCATGGTCGAGCGCATTCCGCGAGCTTTCATTTCGCGATGTATAGCCACCATAGCAATCTTGATAATGTCGGCGGCCGACCCTTGAAGCGGCGCATTGACGGCGTTTCGTTCGGCAAAATTGCGCACGGTGGCGCTACGCGAATTGATGTCAGGCAGGTAGCGTCGGCGGCCGAATATGGTCTCAACGTATCCGCGTTCGCGTGCCTGCTCGATGGAGCGTTTGATAAAGGCGTCTACGCCCGGATAGGTGCGCAAGTATCCGTCTATTAGTTCTTTGGCTTCGCCTCGTGGTATGCCCAGGCGTTCGCTCAGTCCGAAGGCACTGATGCCGTATATTATGCCGAAATTGGCGGTCTTGGCCTTGCGTCGCTGGTCGTCGGTGACGGCGTCTTCGCTTTCGTGGAAGACTTTGGCCGCAGTGGCGCGGTGGATATCTTTGCCTTCGCGGAAGGCTTCGAGCATTACGCTGTCGCCGCTGAGCGCCGCCATAAGCCGCAGCTCGATTTGCGAGTAGTCGCAGGACATAATTTTGTCGCCCTTGGAAGTGCCTATGAAAGCGGCGCGTATACGACGACCTTCGGCTGTGCGTATGGGAATGTTTTGCAGATTGGGATTGTTGGACGAAAGTCGTCCCGTGGCCGTGGCGGTCTGGTTGAAGGTGGTGTGTACCATTCCATCCACGGGCGATACCATCTTGGGCAGCGCTTCGATGTATGTCGACTGCAATTTTTTGAGCGCACGTATGCGCAGTAT
>CAVEDT010000362.1:0-2229 GCA_963614475.1 Roseburia faecis | reverse complement strand
GAGTACGGACTGGCGCAAGCCTACCGATAATATTCTGCCGTTGCTGGATGCCATAATCAAGTACATCCCGGCGCCGCAGACGCTCGAGGGTGACGCTCAGATGCTGATTACGTCGCTGGATTACAGCAATTACGTGGGCCGTATTGCCGTGGGTCGCGTACACCGCGGCACTCTGCGCGAAGGTATGGATATAGCCCTGATGCGCAAGGATGGCAGCATTTCGCGCCAGCGTATCAAGGAATTGCATACCTTCGAAGGTATGGGTCGTAAACGCGTCAGCGAGGTCAGCAGCGGCGATATTTGCGCATTGGTGGGCATCGAAGGATTTGAAATTGGTGATACAGTGGCCGATATCAACAACCCCGAGGCCTTGCCGCGCATAGCCATAGACGAGCCCACGATGTCGATGACTTTCACCATCAACGACAGCCCCTTCTTCGGCCGCGACGGCAAGTACGTCACTTCGCGACACATAGGCGACCGCCTTGCGCGCGAACTTGACCGTAACCTCGCACTCCGAGTGACCAAGGCTCCGCACGAGGATGTCTGGACCGTATATGGCCGCGGCGTGCTGCACTTGTCGGTACTTATCGAAACAATGCGTCGTGAGGGATACGAACTGCAAGTAGGCCAACCCCAGGTGATTGTCAAGGAAATAGACGGCCGTAAGTGCGAGCCTGTCGAGCTGTTGACAGTCAATGTCACCGATGAATATGCCTCCAAGATTATAGATATGGTGACCCGCCGCAAAGGCGAGTTGACCGGTATGACCTCCAATGGCGGACGCACCAATCTCGAATTCCAGATACCGTCGCGCGGTATCATCGGTCTGCGCAACAACGTGCTCACAGCCAGCGCCGGCGAGGCCATTATGGCTCACCGTTTCTACGAGTATCAGCCTTGGAAGGGCGATATCGAGCGTCGTACCAACGGCTCACTTATAGCTATGGAGGCCGGAACGGCATACGCTTACGCCATAGACAAGTTGCAAGACCGCGGTCGATTCTTCATATTCCCGCAGGAAGAAGTCTACGCCGGACAGGTCGTGGGCGAAAACGCTAAGGAAAACGACATTGTCGTCAATGTCACCAAAAGCAAGAAACTCACCAATATGCGTGCCTCGGGCGCCGATGACAAGGCCCGTATCATTCCGCCTGTGGTATTCAGCCTTGAGGAAGCACTCGAATATATCAAAGAAGACGAATATGTCGAAGTGACGCCGCATCACCTGCGCCTGCGCAAAATCATCCTTGACGAAATAGAGCGCAAACGCGCCAATCGTTAGTCCATCCGACAAATATTCCATCTGATAAATAAGTCCATCCGACAAAACAGACCGTAAACGTCCTATAAGCACATGCAACCATACACCATTAAATTAAGGAGTAAGATTGAGACCGTGGACCGTCCTTGGGTGATGGGCATTCTCAATGTTACGGACGACTCGTTTTACGGCGGGTCGCGAGCCTTTGACGAGGATGCGGTGGCGACGCGTGTGCGCACGCTATTGGACGAAGGCGCCGATGTCATAGATGTAGGCGCATGCTCGACACGTCCGGGTTGCGAGTGTGCCACGGCCGAGGAGGAACGCCGACGCCTGGATATGGGAATGCGTGTGCTGCGGTCTATAGACGCGAATGTGCCCGTGAGCGTGGACACCTTCCGCGCCGATATAGCTCGCCATTGCGTTGAGGACCTCGATGTGGACATCATCAACGACATTTCGGGCGCGAGTGACCCGGATATGGCCCGAACGGTGGCCGAACTCGGCGTCCCCTATGTACTGATGCACATGCGCGGCACTCCGCTGGATATGCAACAGCGCACCGAATATGGCGCGGACGTGGTCGCCTCGGTACTCACCGAGATGTCCCGCATCTACGAGCGACTTGTATGCGCCGGTGTAAGCGATATAATCATTGACCCGGGATTTGGTTTTGCCAAGACCTTGGAGCAAAACTACGAGCTTATGCGCCATCTGGACGCCTTTGCCGTATTCGGCCGTCCGATTTTTGTCGGAATTTCGCGCAAGAGTATGATTACTCGCCTTTTGGGTATATCCACCGACGATGCGCTTAATGCTACGACTGCCCTCAACACCATAGCGCTGGAGCGTGGCGCGGCAATACTGCGCGTGCATGATGTACGTGCCGCCAAACAGGCCGTGACCGTATACGAAGCTGTCCGCGGACGATTTTGAAGACATAGTACTCACCACTGCTTTTTTTT
>CAVEDT010000361.1:526-2239 GCA_963614475.1 Roseburia faecis | reverse complement strand
ACCTAAGTCTGAGTACGAGGATAAAGACTACAATTTCGAATTTAGCGTGAAATTGGATAAGACCGGCGCGAATAGCTTCTATTATGCAGTCCCTTATGACAACGTACGTTTGCTATATAGTACTCCGTACAAATTCTATGCGACGGGTAACTGGCTCAATGTCACCGATGCACTGCAAATGGAGGCCATCAATTTCGAAAGTTTCGCGGATCCGGACTATGAAAACATCACTGCTTTCCGTTTCGAAACCAAAGGCAACATTCAGCGAATAAGCGATAAACTCCAATGCCGTGTCACCGTCTACAATGACAAGAATAAAGTGGTGTCCACCAAGTCGTACGCTTATCCACGCCCGGCATCCAATACCCGATACCAAACCAAGAGCATCTTGCTGATAAAACACTCGCTGAAAGTCCATCTGCGCAAAATCACGATCGAGTTCTTCTATGTAGACAGCAAAAGCGGCAAGACGGTAGCCGTAAGCGACATATACGAACACTCACTTGATGATTTCGGCGATGCAAGCGAGGAAAATATCCTTGATTTGCACAATGTCAATAAATGGATTGACGCCGGATTCCAACTCTTACAATGATAGTTTTTAATCTTAAACCACAGATTATTATGAAAAAAATAACATTAGCCTTGATGGCAGTGGCCGCTGTGGCAACAGCCATGTCACCGCAGGCTTACGCCCAATTCGGATTGGGAAAGGTGAAAAACAAAATCGTGAAGACGGCTAAAGACAAAGCCCGTGAAGCGACATCCGTGACGACAAACACTGCGAGTGCTGCCGCCGAAGACGCGGACTTCGATCCGTACCGCACGTATACGCCAAGCGCCGAGGCCCTCGCCGCCGACCGCTACGCATCAGACCAAACAGTCAAAAACGGTTTCACCAAAAGCGTCGGTCAGATACACGCCACATACGAGCATCTGGATGCCATATACAACGGGGAAGACGGTGTGCATGCTCCCTATCAGCCATACTATACACCCGGACATAAGGCATTCTATTTCACCGGCACCGGACTCGATGATACCATCAACGAGACCTTTGGCAAAATGTTGATGAAAGCCATAGCGGCAGATGCACAAAACATCTATTGGATTACGGACTACATCGCTCCCGATGAGGACAATCCGGCAGTGGTTGTGCCTAAAGACGAGATGTTTATCAACGCCTTGTCCTGCCAGTATATAGCCGATCCAAAGTCAATCTTTGCCTTCGAGTTATACCTCAAAGTGGATATGTATCTCAACTGCTTCTCAAGCCAGTGCAAGCTGGGCCTTGATGACGAAATCGCCGGCAAGGTAGACAAAGACCACATCCTTCCGGCCAAGTATAAACAATGGGTGAGAGAACGCGAATGGGCAGCTCAGGACCTCGCAAGCAGATACATATCATACGCCGAAATGGTCAAACTCGCCGATAAGTACTACAAATTATACTCCTCGGCCACCGACCCGGTGCTTAAACTGATGCATTTCCTCGTTTTTGACCGCCTTGTCGAAGCATACCTTCCCAAGACACCGGGCTTTACAAAAAGCGATGACGCATACCGCCTGGCGTATGGACGCACACAAGACGTCAACCGTGGGGCACTCTATCAAGATGCAATGGCATCCAAGGCCGAACCTGTCGCCGAGCCCAAGAGCGTAGCTGTCAGCGCAGACATCAAGCGACTTGCCGACAAAGCCGCACGCGAATAC
>CAVEDT010000361.1:0-472 GCA_963614475.1 Roseburia faecis | reverse complement strand
ACCTCCGGCACACTCGAAAAAATCATATACCTCGAGGCACAATGGCATCCGTTTAAGAATCCCAAGTGGCCGTATAACATCATAGCCTACGGTCTGCCCTGTGCCGTTGTCACTGTCGAAAACGGCAAACGTTACCTTCAAAAAGTTATGCTGACCAAAGACGCTAAAACCTCGAAAGCATTTATGCAAGCCGATACCGACTCGGCAAAACGTCCGCTCAAATAACCGGTAAAACATTCATATTATACCTTAGAGGCCGTGTCCGACACTCGTCGGCACGGCCTCATTCGCATCTTCACCGTAAACATCCGAAACTGACCTCTCATTACATTACATAGTGTATTGGTCTTGTTGTAAGCATCCGAAACAAGCCGACTTGTCAGGACAAAAAAAATCTCGCGGGATTACTCGCGAGAATTTTTGTAGTAGAAGGGCAGCATTTGTTTTATTCGTTCCGGCGGAGTGTCATCGT
>CAVEDT010000360.1:0-2241 GCA_963614475.1 Roseburia faecis | reverse complement strand
TGCCTTAGTGACTACTTCCTTTTCTTTTTTTTCGATTTTATTTAGGACAATATTGCGGTCAACCGGCTTTTTTGACGGGGTTTAACGTATTTTGCTTTGCCGTTTGAACCAAATACGCTAACTTTGCGTGATAAGTTGCGCCGTTGATAAGCGCGACCATACGACATCACATATTATAACGCACAAAAAGTTTTGAAAGCCAAATACTTACTCGTCAGCGCGGCTGTGGCAGCCGTAGCCGCCATCACCGTAGCCCAGAATAACATCGCCGAAGAAGTGGCGTGGACCATCGGCGACGACCCGATATACAAGTCCGAAATCGAGCAGACATATCGCGATATGCAGCAGGACCACGAAGCCATCAACGGCGACCCCTACTGCGTCATTCCCGAGATGATGGCCATCCAACGCCTATATCTGCATCAGGCCGACATCGATACCGTTGTCGTCCAGGACTCGCAAGTCCAGTTGCAAGTGGACCAGCAAATCAATTTCTTGATTAACAACCTCGGATCTCGCGAAAAAGTCGAGCAATATTTCCGCAAAACCATTCCCGAGATACGCGAATACTACGCCAACAGCATCCGCGACCGTCAGCGCGTACACATGGTGCAGCAAAACCTCACCAAGGACGTCAAAGCCACGCCCAACGAGGTGCGCAAATACTTTGACAGCCTGCCCAAAGACTCGATACCCTACGTCCCCGGACAGGTCGAGGTGCAGATTATCACCATCAACCCCGTGATTCCGCGCCAAGAAATCGATGATGTCAAGGCCCGTCTACGCGATATGGCCGACCGTGTCAACCGCGGCGAAGCCGATTTCTCGACATTGGCCATCCTATACAGCGAGGCTCCCGAAGGAGTACGCGGCGGCGAGCTCGGCTTCTTGGGCCGCGGCCAATTGGTACCCGAGTACGCAGCCGTAGCCTTCAACCTCAACGACCCCAAGAAAGTCTCCAAGATTGTCGAAACCGAATTCGGATTTCACATCATCCAGCTCATCGAAAAACGCGGCGACCGCATCAATACGCGCCATATCCTGCTGCGACCCAAGGTGTCCGACAAGGATCTTCAGGACGCCATCACACGTCTTGACAGCCTCCGCAGCGACATCGTAGACAAAAAACGCGTATCTTTTGAAGACGCCGCAAGACTCGTATCGCAAGACAAAGACACACGCTACAGCAACGGCGTTATGGTCAACCAAAACACCGGAACAACGCGTTTCCAGATGTCCGAACTGCCCCAGGAAGTGGCACGCGAAGTGGCCAACCTCAAGCCCGGCGAAGTGTCCAAGCCTTTCATCATGAAGCAACCCAAACGCGACCGCGACATCGTGGCCATCGTCCGACTGACCAACCGCATAGACGCCCATACGGCCAACCTCAGCGACGACTACCAGCAAATCAAGAATATGTACGAGGCCGCCAAGAAGCAGCAGATACTCGACCAATGGCTCGAGCGCAAAATCAGCGAAACCTACGTCCGTATCGAAGACGGATGGCGCGGATGCGACTTCCAGCACAAAGGATGGATAAAGACACGCAAAGGCCAGTCCAACGACACCGAAGACGATAACGCCCGATAATCCCCCTGCGCTAATCCTCCGGACAGTAAAGACCGCATACAGCACACTTCACACCCTCGAATAGTGACCTCGCTGCAACGCCGAACAATCACCATTTGCCTTGCCGTGGCAGCCCTGCTGCCCCCGGCATGGGATGCCTTGTTATACGCAGCCAAGACCCAAACATCCAAAGGCCCCACCCCGGCCGAATTGGTGCCGCGACACAAAGGCCCCATTCGCCCGTCCATACCCAAAGCCAACCGCGCCGCCGCCGGACGCATATTCCTTGAACATGCCGACGTGCTGCACAAGCAAGACCGCGACTCGTTTATGGTCCTCTCGGGCACGGTGCATTTCTCCAAAGGCGCTATGCAAATGTACTGCGACAGTGCCCATTACTACACCACATCCGAAAGTATGGACGCCTTCGGCAACGTGCGCATGCAGCAGGGCGACACCCTATTCATCTACGCCGACGAGCTCAACTATGACGGACTACGCGAAATCGCCTACCTCTATGCCGACGAAGGCAAAGATGTGCGCATGATCAACCGCAACGTTCGCCTCAATACGCCCGAATTCACCTATGACATGGTGGACGAGCGAGGTTATTACACCAATGGCGGCACCCTCACCGACCCTCAAAACCGACTGGTGTCCATCGAAGGCGAG
>CAVEDT010000359.1:0-2245 GCA_963614475.1 Roseburia faecis | reverse complement strand
CTATACTATATTGTCCGCAGCTGGGCATAAATATCGAATTACCGTTAGGGCCGGTGAGTCGGTAGCCGGTTATCCCGTTTATCGAGGTCCAATACCAATTGCACATTAACCGTAGTTCGGTGGCTTCGGTGTTGGTGGGCATACGCCATAGTTCGCCGAGATGTACTGTAGCCGCATCGTCTTCGGGCTTAAGTGTTGTAAGCCCGTCGGTGATATTGTACTTGCTATAGCTGTCCGATTTTCCACAGTAGAATTTGTAGTTTTCGTGGGTATAGCGCTTTTTCGCCGAAGTTTCTCCCCAGGCGTAGTAGTCGCCATATTCTTCGGGTAGGTCAGCACCGAGGTTGCACGTTGCCCATTTGACGCTAAGGCCGAGGTCGATATACATCCCGATTTGTTGGAGTTTGGCGCTGGTCGATGTCAAGCCGTCTTTTGATGAGATTGTAATTACTGCACTGCGTTCTGTGTCTGCATTGGCTTCGGCTATGCATTTGACTACGATTGTTCCGGGCGTCGGGACGCTTGGCGATTTTGTCTTGATTGGTGCTACCGGCTTGTTACCAAGCCACCGTAATGTACGGGCAGAGGTCTCTGCTTTGTCTTCGGCCATGAGTTCTACTGAAAGCCAATCCGCATCGGCCTCAACGGATAGGTCAGACAGTGGAAGATTGGTGGTCACGGGTATCGTGAACTCCTTTGCGCTGTGCCCGATTCGGATATTTTGTTCCAGCTCGATATCGGGTACGACGCCTTTACGTGTGACGGTGATTGTGGCGGTCTTCCCATAAAGTGTTGTAAGGGAGACGGTCGCCGTCTCGTCCTTAGTGGAACTTGACGGAAGAACGTCAATGCTGACGGCGTCTGTCAGGTATGGCTGTTCCAAGGTTGAGCCTATTGTGACATTGCACCATTCGGCTGACGAGGTCGCGGAGAATGGAATAATCGAATTGTTGTTTATGACCACAATCGTATTGCCTCCTTCTGCGGCAGAAACGACTTCGGTCTCGGACAAGAGCAAAGCTTCGTCTTTACCCTTGAACGGCTTTTGATACTTGACTTTGGCTCCTGTGGCGGATGCTTTGCCTGTGCTTATGGTGTTCTCAACAAACAGACGACACCATTCGCCATCGAGATAGGTTACGTAGCAAGTCTTGGGCATAACCTTTGACGTGCCGCTATATCCGGACTTGGGGATGCTTGTGATGTCGCTCAACCCGGTGGCACTGCTTACTATGGTCATATCGCTTCCCACGAAGTTCCCGTCGCGGTCTATGCGCAGGTTCCCGAGGCGTGTGTCTCCGTTGTCCTCGTTGTACATTGTGGTAGTGACCGTCCCTACAGGGTCTGTAGTGTCATCGTCGTTCGGAGAGTCCGACTCATTGTTGTTGCATGCGGCCAATGCCGTTGCTGTCAGCAGCATGACATACTTTGCGTATTGTCTCATAGATAGTTATTTGAAATTTATATTGTATTATTTGAGAGGCAGCTCACCAGTTGGTGTAAATTTTGTTTAGCCATATGTCTTCGCTGTCAGAGAAGGCAACAATCCCGCGAGAGTCATAATAGTAGACGGGAAGAGACCAGTATAAAACCATATGATCTTCCTTGGGAACTAATTTGAATTTCCAATAGGTCTTTGCAACAGTGGCCGGGTTTTCCTGATAACAATTTGATCCACTATATATCATGGAGGCTTTTCCGCGAGAATAATACCCATGATTTCCGTCATCGACTAATATGCAATCTTTCTCGTAATTCCACGAATCAATCCAAAACCTACCATGTTCGACATCGCAAAGACATTCAAAGCAAAGTACTCCGTTGACGATTTTGCCTTTAGCTGTTTTTAAGCCTTCCTCAGATTTAATCTGAACGGAATAATCTTCATCGTTCTTTTGGATTTTGATATTGCCGAATATGCCGTAGTCTGAAGATGAATACCAAGTACCCTCGAAGTCCTGTGCACTTGAACTGACGAAGCTCAAGGCAACGATGATTAGGGACGCGAATCTGCTTAATGTTTTCATTGTGTGTGATGTTTATGTGTTTATTCGATTTGTTCTTGGTATTTAATATGAGGGCATTTCATAGAGTGAGTTTTGGTCTGCATCCGGTCTTGCTTCGGTATAATACACAACACCATTAGTTCCACCGTTTCCGATTGCTTCTCCATGAGGGGCTATGCTTAAAGGATTCCCTTCAATAAAATGGTCTTTATTCCAATATGCATAGGTTACTATTATAT
>CAVEDT010000358.1:396-2251 GCA_963614475.1 Roseburia faecis | reverse complement strand
GAGATACTATCGACAATCACCACCGACGATGTGGTAATAAGCCTAAGTGACCCCGGACGCCCCGGCATCTTCTGCCCCAGCGAAAACCCCGAGGGAACAGACCTTGTCATGCTGCTGATGCCTATGACAATGAGCAACTTCTAATGACAAGTGCATATATATTCCGATGAAACTTAAGCTGACACGGCCCTTGGTCTTTTTTGACCTTGAAACTACCGGCTTAGACGTGTTTAAGGACCGTATAGTGGAAATATCGGTCTTGAAGCTTATGCCCGACGGTAGGACAGAAGTAAAAACGCGTCGTATCAATCCGGAGATGCATATTTCCGAAGAAGCTACGGCTGTGCACCATATCACGGACGAAGACGTCAAAGATGCTCCAACGTTCAGGCAGATATCCAAATCTCTTGCCGGAATTTTTGAAGACTGTGATATTGCCGGTTTCAACAGTACGCGCTTTGATATTCCGATGTTGTGCATAGAGTTCAAGAAAGCCGGTATCGATTTTGATTTGTCTCGGCGCAAGCTTGTGGACGTGCAGACTATATATCACAAGAAAGAACCGCGCAACCTATCGGCTGCCTATCGATTCTATTGTGAAAAGGACTTGGAGGATGCACATTCGGCCGAAGCTGACATCGAAGCGACATACGAAGTGCTTATGGCCCAATTGGATAAGTACGATGATGTTCCCACTGACATAGAAGCTCTGAGCGAGTATACATCTTTAGCCAAACCCGGAACACGCAATGTCGATATATCCGGGAAATTGATATATGACGATAAGAATCGCGAAGTTATCAATTTCGGCAAAGATTCTAAAGGCAAGATAGCTGAAGACTATATTCGCGAGAACCCCGGGTTTTACAAATGGGTCCAGGAAAAAGACTTTCTGCCGGACACCAAGGAAGCGTTTAAGCGCATATATGATCGTATTACCACCGGCAAGTAGTATATTTACGGCTGTTTTCTTTCATCGAAGCAAGACATATTTGTATGCTTAAAGGTAAGAATATTATTCTCGGTATAAGCGGCGGTATTGCTGCGTATAAGTCCGCATATCTTCTCCGTCTGCTTGTCAAAGCCGGAGCGCAAGTACAGGTAATCATGACCCCTAACGGCAAAGAATTTATTACGCCGGTGACGCTGTCCACCCTAAGCGGACGACCTGTCATCAGTGAGTTTTTTACAGCCAATACCGGGCAATGGAACAGTCATGTGGACTTGGGCTTATGGGCAGATGCAATGATTATAGCTCCGGCGACAGCATGCACTATGGCTAAAATGGCCAATGGTGTGGCAGACAATATGCTTGTTACTACGTACTTGTCGGCACGCTGCCCGGTATTTGTGGCCCCGGCTATGGATCTTGATATGATGGCGCATCCATCTACAGTACGCAATATTGCTCTGTTGCGTTCGTATGGCAACCATATAATAGAGGCCGCTTCCGGCGAACTTGCAAGCCACTTGTGCGGCAAGGGTCGTATGGAAGAACCTGAAAAGATAGTAGCCGTCCTTGATAGTTTTTTCGCTAAAGAAGAAGACTACAAAGGAAAGAAAATTATGATAACAGCCGGGCCGACGTACGAAAAAATCGATCCGGTACGTTTCATCGGAAATTACTCCTCCGGCAAAATGGGCTATGCCTTAGCTCGGGCTGCGGCTGAGCGTGGGGCTGATGTTACTCTCATCAGTGGACCTGTGAGTCTGACGATAGACCATCCCGGAGTGAAAGTTGTGGCTGTTGAAAGTGCACGCGAGATGCTGGAAGCATCTAAGAAAGCATTCGAAGACAGTGATATGGCGATTATGGCGGCAGCTGTAGCCGATTATGCTCCCGAGACAATAGCGG
>CAVEDT010000358.1:0-386 GCA_963614475.1 Roseburia faecis | reverse complement strand
GGTATAGATTGTATTCGCTTGGTTAAGAATCCGGATATTGCAAAAACTCTGGGAGAGACAAAACGTCCCGATCAACGCGTCGTTGGCTTTGCCCTCGAAACGAACGATGCCGAGACAAACGCTATGGACAAACTACGACGTAAAAAGTTGGATGCTATTGTCCTTAACAGCTTGACAAATCCCGGCACATGCTTCGGATACGACAGCAATCAAGTGTCAGTCATGACGCAGTCAGGTACAATACTACAAACTGAAGTTGAAAGCAAAGCCATTATAGCCGACAAAATACTGATAGCGCTTAAAGGTTTGTTTTGAAAGAATTTAGACGCAAGTATATGAAGTTTTTATCCACTCGTTTAATTACTGCTATTATCGTTTTGGTCATA
>CAVEDT010000357.1:877-2251 GCA_963614475.1 Roseburia faecis | reverse complement strand
GCATTGCTACCAGGACGTGACCGTCTCGTTCCCACATCATTACGGGCGCTGTCCCGTAGATGTTTTGTATAACGGTGCATGTGTCCGGTACGAGGGCTTGATTTTCGGTCAAGACATTGAGCTTACGGCCTTTAGCAGCAAATATGCGATGAATGTTTGCCGTGACTTCAGGGTCACGACGCAGGCTGCCGCCGAAGATGGTCATCAGCGCAGCCTTGGTGATGTCGTCCTTGGTCGGGCCGAGGCCGCCGGTGGTGATTACGATTTCGGCGGCAGCCATGGCGCGATGTACGGCGGCGGTGATGTCGGCGGCGACGTCACCCACGACCTCCACCCCGACCACGGGAATGCCCAGGGGATTGAGACAGCGAGCTATATCGCCCGAATTGGTGTCGGTGACGCGTCCCAGCAGGATTTCGTCACCAATGACTATGACGTATGCTTTCATTGAAAGTCCTTTTGAAAAAATCCAAGTCTCTTAGGGCCCTTATGTCCTTAAGGCCCTTAAAGTCCCTAAACTCCGAAACTCGGGCATAAGTTATTCGACATTCCACATTATTCAGACCGAAACTCGGGCAAAGGGCACTTTGTCGTAGTCGCAGAACTCCCGGTCCAGGAATTTGAAATACCCGGCGATGGCAACCATAGCTGCGTTGTCGGTGGTGAAAGCGCGTTCGGGGATGAAAGCCTTCAGACCGTGGCGCGTGCAGTAGTCGGCTACGGCGGCGCGTACGCCCGAATTGGCTGATACACCGCCGCCTATGGCCACGGTGCGCACGCCGGTACGGCGCACGGCCTTGTCCAGCTTATCCAAAAGGATGTCGATGATTGTGGCCTGCAATGATGCCGCCAAGTCCGCGCGATTCTTGTCGATGAAATCCGGGTCGGCATGTACGCCGTCGCGTAGAGTGTACAAGAATGACGTTTTCAGACCGCTGAAACTGTAATCAAGACCTGCGATGTGCGGTTTGGAGAAATGGAAGCGCTTGGCGTCGCCCTGCTTGGCCAGCGCATCGATATGCGGACCGCCGGGGTAGGGCAGCCCCATGACCTTGGCGCACTTGTCAAAAGCTTCGCCGGCGGCGTCATCTATGGTCTTGCCCAGGATGTCCATATCGTTGTAATTCTTGACAAGTATCAGCTGCGAATTGCCGCCCGATATGAGCAGGCACAGGAACGGATACTCAGGCACTTCGTCCTCGGGCTTGCGCCGTATGAAGTGCGACAATACGTGAGCGTGCAGGTGATTGACGTCCACTATCGGGCGTCTCAGACCCAGCGACAGGCCCTTGGCAAAAGAAGTGCCCACCAGCAGCGACCCCAGCAGTCCCGGGCCGCGGGTGAAAGCTATGGCCGAGATGTCCGTCTTGGATA
>CAVEDT010000357.1:0-867 GCA_963614475.1 Roseburia faecis | reverse complement strand
CTTGATGGCCGTGTCCACTACCGGGACGATATTTTGTTGATGCGCACGCGATGCCAATTCAGGCACCACGCCGCCGTATTCCTCATGGACGCTCTGCGATGCGATGACGTTGCTCAGCAGCAGGCCATCGCCGATGACGGCGGCACTGGTGTCGTCGCACGATGATTCGATTCCTAAAATAATGTTGTTCATGCGCTAAAAAATATTGTTCATGCGCTTGGGTGTGCGGCGTTAAAAGATGTATGCAATGCCGGCGGTCAATTGGACCGACGAATTGCTCTTGACCATCGAGTATCGGGCCTCGAGATGTATCTTCAGTGTCGGCGAGGCTGTGAACTCGAAGCCCGCACCGGCATTAAGGCCGAAATTGCGCTTGCGCGTAGACACGTCCTCGTCCTCGGGACTGTCCAGCGGGTGGCTGTGGCTGTTCCACCACGAGTAATTGAGGCCGACGATGGGATACAGCGCCGCGCGGTCACCCGTGAAGTTGAACGGATAATGTGTATCCAGATCCAGCTGTATGGCGTCGCGGTCCCTGTTGCGGAAGATGCAGCGTGCCCCCGGAGCTACGCGGAAGTGGTTACTGAACCCGTACTGGAACTGTATACCCGCCACTGCGGACCTGTTGCGCGAGACATAGCCCGCGTCTACGCCGAAAGACTTCTGACCGCGTACGCACTGCGCCTTGGCCGTCGGAGCCGAAGACATCAGCAGCGGTAAAGCTGCAAACATCGCGCATATCGGGCGCAAATATTTGATGGATAGTTTCATACCCTTGTTTCTGGACTTAGAGCGCTACTTGCGCCTATATAATATAATGTGTATTCTATATATATTAAATAATGTGTATCGTGCAGTGACCCGTAG
>CAVEDT010000356.1:1251-2260 GCA_963614475.1 Roseburia faecis | reverse complement strand
CCGCTCACATCGACCGTATACTCGCCGTAGCACACAAATACAACATCCCCGTACTCGAAGACGCCGCCGAAGGTCTCGGCAGCGAATTCCGCGGCCAAAAATGCGGAACCTTCGGCACCTACGGCGCACTATCATTCAATGGCAATAAAATCATCACCACCAGCGGCGGCGGAGCACTCATCTGCCCCGACAAAGAAGCCGCCGAACGCGTCAAATTCTACGCCACCCAAGCGCGCGAAAACCGCCCATACTACTACCATAAAGTCATCGGATACAACTACCGACTCTCCAACGTCAGCGCCGGCATCGGATGCGGCCAAATGGAAGTCCTGCCGCAACACCTCCAACGCCGCCGCGACATCGACGCCCTATACGTCCGCACCCTGGCCGACATCCGCGGCATCAAAGTACACACCAACCCCTCCGAAGACTTCAACAGCAACTACTGGCTCACCACCATCCTGCTCGACCCCGACGTCATAGCCACCACACCCGACCAACTGCGCCTGGCACTCGACTCCGCCGACATCGAAAGCCGTCTGCTGTGGCGTCCCATGCACACCCAGCCCGTGTACAAAGACGCACCCTACTACGGCGGCACCGTATGCACCGACGCCTTCGACCGCGGACTATGCCTCCCCAGCGGATCATCACTGAGTGACGACGACATCCAACGCGTATGCAGCACCATACGCCGGGCCATCCAATATCGTCAACCCCAAGACTAAACTCACACCGACCTCACACCCAAGCATATACACACCATGCCCACAGCCCTCATCACAGGCATCACCGGACAAGACGGCTCATATCTGGCCGAATTCCTCCTCGACAAAGGATACGAAGTTCACGGCATCATACGCCGCAGCTCTTCCTTCAACACCGCACGCATCGAGCACCTATACCTCGACGAATGGGTTCGAGACATGCACCGCCGCCGACTCATCACACTACACTACGGCGACATGACCGACTCATCATCGCTCATACGCATCATAGGCGAAGTACG
>CAVEDT010000356.1:0-1241 GCA_963614475.1 Roseburia faecis | reverse complement strand
CAAAGTATCCTTCGACGTACCCGAGTACACCGCCGACGTCGACGCCACCGGAACACTGCGACTGCTCGAAGCAATACGCATCCTCGGCCTCGAAAAACAATGCCGCATATACCAAGCATCCACCAGCGAACTCTTCGGCAAAGTACAACAAGTACCCCAAAACGAAGACACACCGTTCTACCCGCGCTCGCCCTACGCCGTAGCCAAGATGTACTCCTTCTGGATTATGAAAAACTACCGCGAAAGCTACGGAATGTACACCGCCAACGGTATACTCTTCAACCACGAAAGCCCGCGCCGAGGCGAGAACTTCGTCACACGCAAAATCACCCTCGCCGCCGCACGCATAGCCCATAACCGCCAAGACAAACTATACCTGGGCAACCTTGACGCACTACGCGATTGGGGCTACGCCGCCGATTACGTCGAATGTATGTGGCTTATACTCCAGCAGCCCCAACCCGACGACTTCGTCATCGCCACCGGCGAATACCACACCGTACGCCAGTTCACCACCTGCGCCTTTGCTCGCGCCGGCATCAACCTGCGCTGGGAAGGTCACGGACTCGACGAAAAAGGCATAGACACAGCCACAGGACGCACCCTCGTCGAAGTCGACCCGCGATTCTTCCGTCCCGCCGAAGTCGAGCAACTCCTCGGCGACCCTTCCAAAGCACGCCAAACCCTCGGCTGGAACCCACGCAAAACATCATTCCAAGCGCTCGTAGACATGATGGTAGACGCCGACATGCAACTCGCCAAAGAAGGCAAAATCTAAAACACACCCCACCACATAACAACTATAACGGCCACAACAGCTATAACGGCCATTATAGCCCTCTCAGCCACCAAGACAATGCAAAACCACAGCAATACAGCCAAGCCTCTACTCGACCCTTCGGCCAAAATATACGTAGCCGGACACCGCGGACTCGTAGGCTCGGCAATATGGCACAACCTCATCCAACGCGGATACACCAACCTGGTAGGACGTACCCACAGCCAACTCGACCTGCTCGACCCCGACGCCGTACGCACATTCTTCGACCAAGAACAACCCGACGCCGTAGTCCTCGCCGCAGCCCACGTCGGCGGAATACTCGCCAACAGCACCTACCCCGCCGACTTCATATACCAAAACCTTCAAATCCAGCAAAACGTCATCGGCGAAGCATGGCGCCACGGCGTCCAAAGACTCGTATTCCTCGGCTCGACATGCATATACCCGCGCGAAGCACCAC
>CAVEDT010000355.1:0-2272 GCA_963614475.1 Roseburia faecis | reverse complement strand
TCAAAAAACTGAAGGAGCTTTAAGGCGTGTCTTCGAACGGATCCAATATGGTCAATCAGCTTTTCAGTTCACATCCCCAACTGGAAAAGCGCATCGAACGCATGGAGAAAAAATGCAAGAAAGACGGATACGACCTGACTACCTTGGCCGGAAAGACACAAGCCGACTACAATAAGACATCGACAGCGTCCACATCAAAAAACAGCAAATCGTCCAAGACATCCAAATCGACTAAATCCGGTAAATCGAGCAAGTCCTTCGGCAAAACCACAAAAACATCCAAGTCTACAAAGAGCACCAAGTCCTCCAAGACTTCCAAGAGTAGCAAAAATTCAAAGAAATAGAAATCGATGACTATTCGGCCTATTTCGGGAAAAATGTGCTTTGCACAATTCCGATAGGCCGAATAACCATATACTCTATAATATAATATATGACACCCTCCCAGCAAGGATACTTCAGAGTGGCTTCAGCTGTACCGCCCGTTTCGGTAGGCGATGTACGTTCCAATACAGAAACCATCATAGCTATGGCACGCGAACTTGCGTCCAAACATGTGCGCATCGCCGCATTCCCGGAACTATGCATTACAGGTTACACGTGCGGAGACCTGTTCCATAACGACGTCTTGCTGGAAGCCGCCGAAACGGCTATCGAGACCATTATAACCGAATCTCGCACAATTAACTGCACAATCATCGTCGGAGTCCCCGTGAGATTATATACCGCACTATACAATTGTGCCGCAGTTATTTGCAGCGGCGAACTTAAAGCACTTATTCCGAAGACATATATACCCAATTACAACGAATTCTATGAAAAACGTTGGTGGACATCGGGCCAAAACGTCGACACAACAATAGAATTTGCCGGCCAAAAAGCTTCGCTATCAGCATCTACACTTCTGAAAGTAGACGGTGTATACTTCGGTATCGAGATATGCGAAGACCTTTGGACAACGATACCGCCAAGCTGTCGCCTCGCTATGGCAGGAGCAGAAGTAATATTCAACCTTTCGGCGTCAGATACTATTGTAGGCAAATACGAATATCTCACCGATTTGGTCAAGCAGCAATCAGCTCGATGCCTATGTGCATACATATACTCCTCCTGCGGATACGGCGAGTCATCCACCGATCTCGTATTTGACGGTATCGCTATGATTGCTGAAAACGGAAGCACGCTTGCCCAAGCACAGCGATGGCAACGACAGCCACATTATGCAATAGCCGATATAGACATTCGTGCAATACGTCGCGACCGCATACACTGCGCCTCATTTCACGATTGCGCAACCGCACAAGCGGCGAACACGGTGCATATAATTGAGATAGAAGCAAAGCCCATCGACGACAAAGGCGAGAAACTGATGCGCAAGATACAGCCACTGCCATTTGTGCCTTACGACACAGACAGTCGTGGCAAACGCTGTTTAGACATAATCAATATCCAGTCTGCAGGGTTAAGCAAACGCCTGGAAGCCACCCATACTCGTAGTCTGGTAATCGGAATCTCCGGTGGCTTGGATTCTACTTTGGCGCTATTGGTGGCGGTACATGCCTTCGATAGCCTCGGCATTGAGCGAAAGGGTATTATCGGCGTAACGATGCCCGGTTTCGGTACCACAGGGCGTACATATAACAATGCCATGGACTTGATGCGTCACCTTGGAATTACGATACGCGAGATTTCGATACGTGAAGCTGTGACGCAGCACTTCAAAGATATCGACCATAACCCCGAAGTGCGAGACGTCACCTACGAAAATAGTCAGGCACGTGAGCGCACGCAAATACTTATGGATATAGCCAACCAAAGCGGGGGCATGGTTCTCGGTACAGGCGATCTCTCAGAATTAGCATTAGGATGGGCCACCTATAACGGCGATCACATGTCCATGTACGCCGTCAATGCCGGTGTACCCAAGACACTGGTGCGCCACCTCGTAGACACGTTTGCACATCAGGCACAAGAAAATGGCGATGCCAAGCTGTATGATGTACTCGCGGACATCATAGACACCCCCATAAGTCCCGAACTGATCCCGGCTGACAGTCACGATAACATCACGCAAAAGACAGAAGACCTCGTCGGGCCTTACGAGTTGCATGATTTCTTCCTATACTACATACTACGCTACGGATTCGGCCCTTCGCGTATATACTATATGGCACGTGCAGCGCTTGGCGACAAGTACGACGATTCAACTATAAAGAAGTGGCTGACAATATTTATACGACGTTTTTTCAACCAACAGTTCAAGCGCTCTTGC
>CAVEDT010000354.1:0-2279 GCA_963614475.1 Roseburia faecis | reverse complement strand
GTGTGGACGACCCCGAAACAGCGCCGGCGAGGGTCCTGTCGGCCTGCGATGCCATAGAGTGGCGTCGTCGTTTGGCCGAATATATTGACAAAGGAAATAGAGAACCGGTAATGGCTCGGCTGACTTATTCGATGTCATTGCGAGGTACGGCTTTAGCTGTGGCTGTGGCTGCCGATCTCGGCGCGTTGTTGCTCAATCCGCTGCCCTTACTGGTCGGCATACAGGTGATAGCTCCCGGAGTATGCACCTCTGAACTTTCGCGATTGTTGCTGTCGGTGATGCAGGCGTGTCGACGTCGTATCACGCGCACAGAGTACATTGCATGTCCGGGATGCGGGCGTACACTATTTGATTTACGAGACACATTGGAGAACGTGCGTCGTGCCACTTCGCACCTGACCGGACTCAAAATTGCTGTCATGGGATGCGTGGTCAATGGACCCGGTGAAATGGCCGATGCCGATTACGGATATGTAGGCGCTGCCGCCGGACACGTTTCGCTGTACCGTCGTCGCGAGTGCGTCCGTCGCAATATTCCGCAGTCCGAGGCTGTGGAAGCCCTGATACAGCTCATCAAAGACTGCGGTGACTGGAGGGACCCGAATTAAGCCGGAGTGTATAACGCCCTAAATTTCCTAAGGCTCTTAAAGTTCCTAAAGGTTATAAGTTCTTTCGCAAATATTTGTTCCTCGCCTCTACTTTTACGATAATTCACAGATAATCATGGTCGAACCTACATACCATACACTTGACAACGGCTTACGCATAGTCCATCTGTATCTTGAAGGCAGTGCCGTGGGACATTGCGGTTTTGCGGTCAATGCCGGCAGCCGTGACGAGGATCTTGCAGCAGGCGAGGGCGGATTGGCGCACTTTGTGGAGCATACCATATTCAAAGGTACGCGTCGCCGTCGTTCGTGGCACATTATCAATCGTATGGAAGCCGTGGGCGGCGAGTTGAATGCTTTCACTACCAAGGAAGATACGGTGGTCTACTCCGCCTTTCCGCATGGCAATACACGCCGAGCGTTAGACTTGCTTGTAGACTTGCTGACGGCTTCGCAATTCCCGGATGCCGAACTCGAACGCGAGCGCGAAGTGGTACGCGACGAGATTGCGTCCTATCTGGATTTGCCTGCCGATGCGGTTTTCGATGATTTCGAAGATATGATATACGCCGGCACTCCTTTGGGACACAATATCTTGGGAACGGATGCCGGGGTAGGAGTCCTGCGCAGTAGTGATTGTCGGCGATGGTTGGCTCGTCATTATACGGTGTCGCACATGGCATTGTTTTATGCCGGGCCGGACACGGCCGAGACCTTTGTACGTTTGGCCGCGCGGTTGTGCGCCGCTATACCTATGGGTGATGTTGCGCAGTCTTGTACACCGGCGGTTTTACCCGATTTCGATGCTCCGGCGCATGACGAAATTCGCACCATAGGCAGCCACCAGGCACACGTTGTGGCCGGATGCGCCGTGCCGTTACGCGACCGCCGAGGCAAGGTGTCGATGGCGTTATTGGCCAATATTTTAGGTGGACCGGGAATGAATTCGCGGCTGAATGTGCTGCTGCGCGAACGTCGCGGATTGGTGTACAGTGTCGAAGCTGCCACCACGCATTTCCGTGACAGTTCGATGTTTACGGTATACTTCGGTTGCGACCACGAGGATCGTCGTCGTTGCCACGACATCGTGCGACGCACCATAGAGGCAGCTGCGGCCGCGCCTATGACTGCGAGAGCCTTTGACGGGGCACGTCGTCAATATCTAGGACAGATACTCTTGGCAGACGATAATACCTCGGAGCGGATAATTGCGTTGGCACGCGCGATGATACACCATGACGAGGCACAGGGTGGCACTCCGCGTCCGATGACACGTGTCGAGCTGGCCGAGCTGATGTCGACGCTGATGCCGGGCGATATCCAAGAGGTGGCCGCAGCCTTGGCGCCGAGGTTGAACTCATTGGCGCTGGTATAATATTTTCCTACACGCCGGTAATCTAAAATCGCTGAAGTTATTAGTGACCTTAAGGACCTTAGGCTCCTCAAAGTCTCATAATCGTCATTCCCCCGGGCTTTTAACTGTGGGGTCGATTTTGCGTGCGACAATAATCAATGGATAATAAGTGAGGGTGCATGTACCGTCTTCGCGCTGCGGATAGTGACGCAGTATGCGTCGTGCCATAGCCACAGCATCCGTGCCGTGTGCCAATGCGTTGACCCCGGTGCGGCGTAGGTGTTCGAGTACATCTCGAGTGCTGTCCATCGTTATAG
>CAVEDT010000353.1:0-2284 GCA_963614475.1 Roseburia faecis | reverse complement strand
GTGGCCGTCTGTGCATACGCACAGCACACGCCCAAAGCCACTGCTGTCAGCAGCGCTTTCAGTCTGTTGTTGGTTTTGGCCATAATAAATTAGGTATTAGGTTAATATTGTTCCCTCCTTTTCCGAGAGCCACAAGTGATATCTAAGAGGCAACCGGAGATAGAAAGGAAGTTTTCGCTGCAAATTTAAGCAACATTCACCCGAAATGCAAATATTTTATAAAATAATTTCTCGCATAAAGTCACATGGGCTGTAGTGTGGAAATAGCTTGGAAATCCATTAAAATGTTGCCTATCTCGCAGCAAAGGATTACCTTTGTAGAAACGGGCGTTCGGTGTCGGCCATATAGGAAGGCACGGGCGCACGCAAAGGCATGCGCCTACACTTCGACACCTCACGACTATGGACGACAAAAAACTCTTTCTGTTAGACGCTTACGCACTGATATACCGCGCATATTACGCCCTCATCAACAGCCCTCGCACGACTTCGGACGGGCGTAATACTTCGGCGATATACGGTTTCTGTAACACCTTGAACGAAATCCTCACCAAGCATAATCCGCCGTACATGGCCGTATGCTTCGACCCGCCCGGCGGCAAAACATTCCGGCACGAGGAGTACCCCGAATACAAGGCCGGACGCGACAAGCAGCCCGAAGACATCACGCTGAGTATCCCCGTAATCAAGGATATAATCCGCGCATGGGGCATCAAAGTCGTCGAAGTGGAACGCTATGAGGCCGATGACGTCATCGGAACATTGGCTACATCCGCATCCGAACAGGGCTTCACGACATATATGATGACCTTGGACAAGGATTACGGACAACTGGTAAACGACAATACATTGATGCTGCGGCCGGCTACACGCGGACAAGACCTCGAAATTCGCGGTCCGAAGGAGATTTGCGCACGCTACGGCTTATCCTCGCCCAGCCAAGTCATTGACCTGCTGGCCCTGGAGGGCGATGCTTCGGACAATGTACCGGGATGCCCGGGTGTGGGCGAAAAAACTGCAGTCAAACTTATCGCTCAATGGGGCGACGTAGACAATATGCTGGAACACGCCTCCGAAATCAAAGGCGCATTAGGCCGCAAAATTGCGGACAACGCCGAGCAGATACGTTTCAGCCGCTATCTTGTAACCATCAAGACTGATGTTCCTATGGACGTCACGCCCGAAGACTTGCGCCGCGCCGACCCGGACTATGCCGAGTTGCGCCGTCTTTATTCGGACCTTGAATTCAAGACATTCCTTACACGCCTCAAAGACACCCGAACGCCGGAAAAGGTTGCCCCGGTTGCCGCTGCAGCACGTCAGGACGATGGCATGGGCTCGCTCTTTGACTTTGCAGACAACGCTCCGTCAGACGCCGCCTTCGATGCTCCAATCATAGATAAAGCCGGAATTACCATCACCGATGACGCCACAGCCATAGAGGCATGGGACGCCGAACACGACACAGCCGCCTATCCGCGCATCGCAATAGCCCTCAACGTCGAAGGCGAAAGTGCAATGTCGGCGCAATTGCTGGGTATAACCCTTTCGGTCGGCAACAATTGCGCCGAATCCACGCTATACATTCCCGTCAGCGAAACAATAGACCGCAGCGTGGCCGCAGCCGTGTCGCACATCATTGCTCGAGACGGGCGCACCGTGCTCGGAGCTATGGTCAAGCGCGACATCACAGTGCTGCGCCGCCACGGCATAGACATGCAGGACAACTACTACGACGTTGCGGTGGCGCACTACCTGCTACGCCCCGAGGGCTCGCAGATGCTGGCAGACATCGCAGCCGAGATGCTGCAAGTACATATCCCCGATTGGGGCGTCCCGGTGCAGACACTGCGCCGCGGCATCACCGGCGATGACGCGCAGACAGCCGCACGCACGGCGTCAAGAACCGATGCCATACTACGTCTATACAATCCGCTGCAACAAAGCATTACCGACAACGGGCATCAACGGCTGCTCACCGACATCGAGCTGCCGATGATACGAGTCCTCGCCGATATGGAATATGCGGGCGTGCGCATAGACACGGCGCTGCTGCAAAGCATAGCCGTCGAAATGACATCACGCATCGCCGCACTCGAGGAAGACGTTTGGCAGATGGCCGGAACACGTTTCAACACCGCATCACCGGCGCAAGTGGGCGAAATGCTCTTCGGCAAAATGCAAATCGACCCCAAGGCCAAGCGCACCAAGACCGGCGCCTATTCCACCACCGAGGAAATCCTGGAAAAATATCGTGCCCAATGGCCGATAGTGGACGCAATAC
>CAVEDT010000352.1:0-2295 GCA_963614475.1 Roseburia faecis | reverse complement strand
GCAAAGTTCGCCATCAAAATCGCCCCCTGCAAGCCGGCTTATTTCGGATGCTTACTCGGGGGAAAATATTGACCAATCGAGGGGAAGGCGTTGACCGAAGCCGTAAAATACGGCACGCCGTGCCCGGTTTTACGTGGGCACGGCGTGGTATTTTAGGACTGCATAAGTCGATTATCAGGCGAGGAAGCCCAGGAGGACACCTGCGGCAACGGCCGATCCGATAACACCGGCAACGTTGGGACCCATAGCGTGCATCAGCAGATAGTTCTGCGGATCGTATTCCAAACCGAGGTTATTGGAGATACGTGCACTCATAGGCACGGCGCTCACGCCGGCATTGCCGATAAGGGGATTGATCTTCTTGCTCTTGGGGAGGAAGAGGTTGAAGAGCTTGACAAAGAGCACACCGCTGGAGCTGGCAATAACGAAGGCCATGAAGCCGAGGAAGAAGATGCCCACGGTTTCGATGGTGAGGAATTGCGAAGCCTGAGTGGATGCACCCACGGTCATACCGAGCAGAATTGTCACGATATCAGTCATGGCGTTGCTGGCTGTCTTGGCCAAACGTGTAGTGACACCGCATTCGCGCAACAGGTTGCCGAAGAAGAGCATACCCAGCAGAGGAAGTGCGGAGGGCACTACGAAGCAGGTCAGAAGCATACCCACGATGGGGAAGATAATCTTCTCGTTCTGCGAGACGGCACGCGCGGGCTTCATGCGGATAAGGCGCTCTTTCTTGGTGGTGAACAAGCGCATCAACGGCGGCTGTATCACAGGCACAAGTGCCATGTATGAGTAAGCCGATACGGCGATAGCGCCCATCAAGTTGGGAGCGAGCTTGCTGGACAGGAAGATGGCCGTAGGACCGTCGGCACCACCGATGATGGCGATGGCACCGGCCTGGTCGGGAGCGAAGCCCAAAGCGAGAGCCACCATATAGGCACCGAAGATACCGAACTGAGCGGCTGCGCCGATGAGCATCAACTTGGGGTTGGCGATAAGTGCGGAGAAGTCGGTCATGGCACCGATGCCGAGGAAAATCAGCGGGGGATACCAGCCGGCTTTTACGCCGTTGTACAGGATATTGAGTACGGACCCTTCTTCATAGATGCCGACTTCGAGACCGGCGCCGGTGTTGAAGGGGATGTTACCTATAAGTATGCCGAAGCCTATGGGCACGAGCAACAGGGGCTCGAAGTTCTTCTTGATGGCAAGCCATATAAAGAACAGTCCGACGGCAAGCATGACGAAGTTGCCGATTTCGGCATTGGCAAAACCTGTCAGTTCCCAGAACTGGCTCAGGTTGTTGGACAGAAAGTCACCGAACATTTCTTAGTAATTGTAGTGAATGTTGTTTTAGTGCGTATTGTGTCTTTCTGTCGATTACTCGATGGTGACCAGAGCGTGGCCTTCGAGTACACTGTCGCCTACATTGACGTCGATGGACGTAACCTTACCGTCGCGTCCGGCGTGGATGGCGTTCTCCATCTTCATAGCTTCGAGGGAGATGACGGTGTCGGAAGCCTTGACGGTGTCACCTACCTTGACGAGGATGCTCATAATGACGCCGGGCAGGGGCGACTTAACGGTGTACTTACCCGAGGCTGCGGGAGCGGTCTTGATAACTTTTTCGCCCGTAGCGGTACGGGGAGCGGCTGTGGGACGCGGTGCAACGGCTACCTTGGCTTCGGGAGCTTTTTCAAGTTCCACCTTGTAGGTTGTACCGTTGACCTCGACTTGCGCGATATTGCCTTCGATGTCGCCGATGGCAACATTATACATGCTGCCGTTGATTTTATACTTGTATTCTTTCATTGTTTCGTACAGTATGTTTGGTTGTGTTCCGGGTTATTTGTGGGGATATTCGCGCAGGCCGTAGATCTTCGAACTCCAAGGCGAGTAGGCGCGTTTGATCTTATTGATGGTGAGGATGGTGCTTTCCTGGTCGTGTACATCGAGGTGCTCGTGCAGGGCCATGACTATGGCGGCGATGGTTTCGCCGTTGTCAATGTCCTTGCGGTCGATTTCGACTACTTCGACACCTTGTGCGCGTGCTTTCTTGCTACGTGCAAGGTATTTGCTGATAGCGCCGATGCCTACGAAGCAGAGGCTGAGTACGAGCAGTGCGCCAAAGACAATACCCATAGCCATGATTGTCATCAGGAAGCCGTGAGCATCCTTTTCGGCAAACGTTTCTACCTTGGGGTTTTTGTCTTTGATGACATTGGCACTCGAGGGCGTAATGTAGTCCTCGGGACCTCCGGTACGCACTTGCCATACACCGGCACCGTCTTC
>CAVEDT010000351.1:0-2306 GCA_963614475.1 Roseburia faecis | reverse complement strand
TGCCTTAGTGACTACTTCCTTTTCTTTTTTTTCGATTTTATTTAGGACAATATTGCCAAAGGGTACGCTTTTCGCCTCCACAGCGCCGTCTTCACATTTTCCTTTGCGCTCATCATTCCCACTGCTCTCATCACTCCCGCCGCAATCACTCCCGCTGCAATCACTCCCGTCATAATAATAGAAGCGGGGGCGCGCCGACGGCGCGTCCCCGCTCATTTTAGGATTATCTCGGGCGAGGTCTATTGAAAGACTTCGCTGTCGAATTCAGTGATTACTTAACGTAAACCTTTTCAGCATTATTGCCCTGACGGCGAATGTATACGCCGGTGGTAAGGTTGTCGGCTGCTACGCGTACACCTTGCAGGTTGTAGTACTCTGCGTCGGCGTCAGTGTCTTCGACATTGATGATATCGGAGATGGCATCCTTAACTTCGCCCTGATAGAGGAAGCGACCGATACCCTGACCGTGAACGTTGGCGTAGATGCTGATGTTGCCGTTGAGCGAACCACCTGCTTGGGCGATAACTGCCGAAGCAAACTGGGTGTTATTGGCTGTACCGAAGCCCTCTTCGGGGAGGTTGATGATAGGAGCCTTAGCCTTGGCCACACCGTCCGTAACATCAATGATGGCGATTTGGCCATTGCCGATATTGCCGGTCTTGTAGGTGATAGCGGCGATGTACTTCTTGTTGCCTACGTTGAAGGGAGCGAATGCTGTACCGTAACGCGAGCCACCGAGAGCTTCTGCGGGCAGAACTTCGTCGGTAATCTTGCCGGAAGCGTCGAACTTAGCGATCTGGCTGTCTTTCTGTACCATCCAGAAGCTACCGTCGGCGTCGGGATAGATCTTGGAAGCACCACGGCCATCGCCGCTGTATGCGTAAGCTTCACCCTTAGCATTCTTCAGTGCGATAGTGTGCATATTGTTGTCGCAGCTACCGTTCTTGATTTCGAAGTATACAACCTCGTTGGCACCTTCCTTGGTGAGCCATACGCGGCCGTTGTTGAGTGTTCCGCTGAATGCTACGGAACCACCGGTAACAATGCCTGCTGCATCTTTCTGTACCAGTACGCGAGGTGCGGCTGCATCGTTATCCCAGATGTATACGCGTAGGTTCTGAGCGGCTGTAACGATGTTGGAAGCGATGAGCTTGCCGTCGGCTACGGCGAGACCGCCGAGTTTACCGGTAGCGCTGGCCAGGTCAGCTACAGAGAGTGTGCCCTTGTACGAGCCGTCTTCTGCATTGATGATGTTCACTGCAACGGTACCCCAGTTCTTACCATTGAGGACATAGAGGTTGCCGCCGATGAGTGCGATATCACGGTTTGCCGACTGGTTTGCATCGAACGTTGTCCAGCTCGGAGTGTTGTTCTTATTGGTCGAGTAGATCCATTCAGCTTTCAGCTTGTCAGTATTGGAAGCAATATCTTCCTTAACTACGATGGTAGCTTTGCCTGTACCCTTCAGAGTGACGGTTACGTTGGCAGCGCCTTGTGTCGAGAGGGTCAGAGTAGCAGTGTGGTTGCCTTCTGCCTTCGGGGTGTAGGATACTTTGAACTTGCCGGGAGTACTGAGCGAGGGGCTCGAGAGGCTGAACATGTCTGCGTTGGCACCGCTGAGCGTCATATTGATTACGCCCTTGAGGTTGGAACCGCTGACGGTGAGTTCTTTGATGTCTGTCTGGCCTTGCTTGGCGCTGAAATCAAGAGAAGTCTTGTCTACAGCGATCATAGGTTCGGTGCTTTGGACGGGCTGACCTTCGGTCTTGGGAGGAGTACCGTGCTTGTAGTAAGCCATACCGTGGGTGGTAGAGAGTACCCAAGCTTCAAGCCAGTTTGTACCATCGGTACGAACGATGATATCACCGGTAGCGTTGGTGTTGCGGCTGGTGTCGCCGAGACCGTTGCTGGGGAAGTCACCTACCTGCTGCATACGCTTGAAGTCGCCGGTAAGGTCTTGAACAAGACGCATACGAGCGCCCTTGTAGTTAACTTCGTTCTTCATCGAACCGTCGGCATTGTATTCCTTGCCGTTGAACACGAGGTTGGCCGAATACTTCTGACCGCCCCAGTAGAATTCGTGGTGGCAGGAACCCCAGCTTTCGCCGGTGTCGACGAAGGTCTTGCGATAAGCCTTACCACTTTCTTGGATTACATAGGTAGGATAGCTGTCCTTACCATCGATCCACCAGTTGCCGCCAAGAGGATAAGCGCGGACGGTAGCCATAGTCGAGAGGTTGGTAGTCTTGTCCTCACGGTATACGGGAGTGTTCTTTGCTTCCACACATTTATTATCTTTCATGTGG
>CAVEDT010000350.1:0-2307 GCA_963614475.1 Roseburia faecis | reverse complement strand
GGCGCCAAGCATATCTTGGGTTGGCGCTCGCCCAACTATGTATACAGCTCCGAAACAGCGCCGAAGCTTAAGGTGCTGATGCGTAACGCCAAACTTTCGGATGATATATGCTTCCGCTTCACCGATACCTCATGGGACGCATATCCCCTGACGGCGGACAAGTATATGGATTGGGTGGCCGCTACCCCCGAAGAAGAGCAGATAGTCAATCTGTGTATGAACCTGGACACTTTCGGCGGACTGCAAAGCGGCGACAGCGGCATTTTTGATTTCCTCAAGGCTTTGCCGCGTTTTGCAGCCGAGAGAGGCATTACTTTTGCCACACCTTCAGAGGTAGTGCGCAAGACCAAAGCTGTAGCTCCCGTGACCGTCGTCCATCCTATCAGCGATGCCGATGAGGCACGCGATACCTCGGCATGGCTTGGTAACGAATTGCAGAACGAAGCCTTCCGCAAGTTGTATTCCGTAGCCGAGCGCGTGCGCCTGTGCGACGATCGCCGTCTCAAACAGGACTGGATATATCTACAGGCTAGTGACCACTTCTATTACATGTCCACCAAGCACCTCGCCGACGGCGCCGTACACTCGCTGTTCTCGCCTTACGAGACGCCGTTTGCGGCATTCACCAACTACATGAATGTCCTCGCTGACTTCATAGTACGCGTCGAGGAACAGTATCCTATGAGTGTGGACAATGAGGAGTTGAACTCGCTGCTTACCACCATCCGCAACCAGGAGCGCGAAATAGAGATGCTCAATAAGGAGGTGGCCTCCATGCGTAAGAATATCGAGCACTTCAACGAAGAGCATGCCCTTCGTGAATCTAAAAAGTCGACTCCCGCAAAGGAAGACAAGACCGAGAAGCCGACCAAGCCTGCCAAAGCGGTAAAGGCTACCAAGTCGGCAAAAGCAACGAAGGCCGCTGCTTCAAAGAATACCGCGAAGAAATGATCCGTCGACTTACAACGCTTGGATGTACTCTGGCCATGCTGTCTTTGGCCTATGCCGGAACACCGACCACGGACACAGAATCTGTGCTGCATTGCATATCTACCCGAGCCAGCGTGCGTCAGTATACTTCGGCCGAGGTCGGAGATGCAACCGTGGATACCCTCCTGCGTGCCGCTATGTCCGCTCCTACGGCTGTCAATCGTCAGCCGTGGGCCTTTGTGGTCGTGCGTGACTCCGCACTTCGAGCAACGCTTGCCGAAGCATTACCCAATGCCGGCAGTAAACTGACCAATGCTTCGGTTGCAATAGTCGTATGCGGCGACAGCACGCGTATGCTCAAACAGCAGCCCGAGTTCTGGGTGCAGGATTGCAGCGCAGCCACCGAGAATTTGCTATTGGCTGCTCATGCGTGCGGACTCGGCGCTGTATGGTGCGGCTTGTATCCCGATATGGAAAGAGCTCGAACTGCACGCACCATTTTGAGCCTTGACGAACGATATGTGCCGCTGTGTATCATCCCCGTGGGCTATCCGGCCGCTCCCGTAGCGCCTAAGGATAAATACCGCGAGGATGCGATAATACGAAAATAAAGCTGTAGATAGATTCCTCTATATTGCTTATATACCATATATTATTGAAAAACTACTTAAAAACACCTTTGTACTATGGATTTAGGATGGCTTATTGTTTTGGCATGTTTTGTCCCCTGGGTCAAAGATGCCTTCGACAAAAGGGCTAACGGCTGATGCTCAGCGAGCGAAAGCCGTACCGATGTAGCGGACTTGTCCCGGCGTAAGAGCCGGCTCAAGTCCGCGCCTTTTTGTCCGGGATTGAACTGAGGATTACGTTCTCGGAACATAAAACGATGCGGATTCCGGCAGACAACCCCGGATTTTTGACTCGTACGCCGCTTTTTTTGAGACAGACTATCGTCTGTAGGATAGGCTAAAAAAAGAGGGACTCCTCGCGGAGTCCCTGTCTTTATTGGTTTCCAATAGGTACAATTTCTAAGGTAAAAAAGATTGTTAGGTTTTGCGAGGACAAAGTTATAAAGGCTCGGTCAGCGCACCAAATATATTTATATGTTCTACAACATATTTTTGGAAGTGCCAACCTTGTTTTATTTGACTTTTGCTGTGTAAGATTCTTAATTATAGGGTGATATGACAAAATTGTCGGCTCGGAGCGGAAAATGCGCGTAGGTTAAAATTTGTTAATATTAACTTTCGGCGTCTGTGAAATGTAATAATCGAAGGCCTGCGGCATCGTATACGGCGTAGGTGAATTGTGAAAAACAGTCGCCGAGGATGACCACTCGCGCCCCTGCATCTATGGGGTAGTCAAGCGCAATATGAC
>CAVEDT010000349.1:0-2314 GCA_963614475.1 Roseburia faecis | reverse complement strand
TAATCCCGCGAGATTTTTTTTGTCCTGACAAGTCGGCTTGTTTCGGATGCTTACCATAAAGACGCTGGACAATCCGGAGGCATAAGAAAAAAGTTGAACGAACATCAAAAGTAAAAAAACGAACATCGAATTCACGCGTAAGTGATTCCGATGTTCGTTCTATTTTGTTGCTCTTGCTTTGTTTGTCAGTGATTTGTCGGGATTGGTAGATGTCTGCGTCTTAGCGTCGTGCACGGATATAAAGCACGAGGGCTATCAGCGAGAATAAGACGTTCGGAATCCACATGGCTACCATAGCCGACGTAAGACCTGATAAGGCAAAAGTCTGTGTAACAGTCATGAAGAGAATGTATCCGAAGCTGAGCACCAATCCGATACCGATATTAAGGCCCATACCGCCCTTTACCTTGCGAGAGGATAGAGACATACCGATGATGGTAAGTATGAATGCGGCTGCGGTCATGGCAAAACGTCTGTGGTACTCGACTTCGAAAGTGCGGATATTGGCCACGCCGCGCTCCTTCTGCCTTTCGACATAACGAGCCAAAGCCGGGGTTGTCATTTTTTCGCAGTCGTTGACTGCAATGAGAAAGTCGCGAGGTTCAAACGGGATAATAGTATCCAAATTCATACCCTTGGAGATATACTCGCGGCCGCCACGGAAATCACGTATAACATAGTCGTTTACACGCCAATTGTACAGCGTGTCCCAGCGTATACTTGTAGCAGTCAGGCGCGATACGAGTCGCTTGTCCTTATCGAAACTTTCGAGCGAAAAACGTATGCCCGTCTTGGTGATGTTGTCATACCTATTGATATACGCAATCTCGTTGGGCGCCACCATAAGCATGATGTTTGCGCCGTAATCCACGCGCTTGTTCTTGACGTATGTATTGGTGTAATCTATACGCTTGACATTGGCCGGCGGGATGATATATGCGCTCAGTACAAACGAAGCGGCGGCGATGACGGCGGCGCTGACCATATACGGTCTCAGCAGTCGTCTGAAACTCATGCCCGAAGACAGCATCGCCACTATCTCGTTGTGCGTAGCCAGTTTGGAGGTGAAGAAAATTACCGCGATGAAGGTGAACAGCGGCGCAAACTGGTTGGCAAAATAGGGAATGAAATTGAGGTAATAATCAATGATGGTGGCGCGTAACGGTGCCTTGAGGAAGGCGTCCAACTTCTCGTTGATATCGAACATGACCACTATCGCCAGCAGCAGGATGATGGCGAAGATATACGTTCCGAGGAACTTACGGATAATATAGCGGTCAATGGTCTTGAACATCAGAGGCGGCGGCTAAGGCGTGGAACCATATCTTCTTTCCAGGTATGGAAGTCTCCGGCAAAGATATGTCGGCGAGCTTCGCCTACCAACCAAAGGTAGAATGCGAGGTTGTGTATCGATGCGATTTGCATCGCCAAGATCTCTTCAGCGATGAATAGGTGGCGCAGATAAGCGCGTGAGTATATGCGGTCGACGTCCGTGGGACCGTCTTCCCATATCGGGCGGAAATCATCGGCCCATTTGCGGTTGCGCATATTCATGGTGCCCTCAGGAGTGAAGAGCATTCCGTTGCGTCCGTTTCGTGTAGGCATTACGCAGTCCATCATATCGACGCCACGGTCAATGGCTTCGAGTATATTGACCGGAGTGCCCACGCCCATAAGATATCGCGGACGGTCTTGCGGCAGTATTTCGTTGACGACCTCAATCATGTCGTACATCACCTCGGTGGGTTCGCCTACGGCCAAACCGCCTATGGCGTTGCCTTCGGCGCCGAGGGCGGCGACACGTTCGGCGCTTTCGCGGCGCAAATCCTCGTAGGTACAACCCTGAACTATGGGGAACCATGCTTGGTGGTATCCGTAGAGACCTTCCGTCTCGTTGTAGTGACGCCATCCGCGATCCATCCATTTCAGGGTCAGGTCGAGCGACTTTCGTGCGTATTTGTAATCGCTGGCTCCAGGGGGACATTCGTCCAAAGCCATCATAATGTCTGCGCCGATGTTGCGCTGTATGTCCACGACATTTTCGGGTGTGAACAAGTGGCGCGAACCGTCGATATGGCTACGGAAATGGGCACCCTCCTCCGTAAGTTTGCGGTTATGGCTCAACGAGAACACCTGGAAGCCTCCGCTGTCGGTGAGTATGGGGCCGTCCCAGCCGTTGAACTTGTGCAGACCTCCGACGCGGTTGAGAATCTCGATGCCGGGGCGTAAGTATAGGTGATAGGTGTTGCCCAAGATGATTTGGGCATGAACTTGGCTGCGCAGTTCCGGAATATGTACACCCTTGACGCTGCCC
>CAVEDT010000348.1:0-2327 GCA_963614475.1 Roseburia faecis | reverse complement strand
GGATACGATATGGGACGTGAAGATGCCAATGAAAGCGTGTTCAAGCGTCTGGAAGCGCGGTTGAAGTTGGATTATGCCGTGCGTCTGGGTCCCAATGTCTTTTTAGGTCCTTCGGGAATGTTTACCTATGCCAATGCACGACGCGCTGACAATCCCGAGCTGTTGTGCGGACAGGATGACAAGACATACACCACAGGTTTGGGCTTGACGTTGCTGTTAGACTCGCGTGACTTCGCACCAAATGCGTATAGCGGAGTGTATGTCAAGGTTGACCAGATTTTCAACCCATCGTTCATGGGCAATAAGTACGCATTTTCGTATACCGAAGCCATTGCGGCAGTCTATTGCCGAGCGTGGCGCGGTGCAGTGATAGCGCCTATGGTGCATGCACGGTTTACGTACGGCGACACGCCGTGGAGCATGATGTCCACTTTCGGCGGTTCGCATTATATGCGAGGCTATTACGAGGGACGTTATCGCGACAAGTGTGTCATGGATGCGACTGTCGAGTTGCGTCAGCACGTGTGGCGTCGTAACGGCATCGTGGTATGGATAGGTGCCGGCACGGTATTTCCTCATTTCTCGGCATTACGACTTAATCGGGTGCTGCCCAACGGTGGCATCGGATATCGCTGGGAATTCAAGAAAAGGGTGAACGTACGTCTTGACGTGGGCTTCGGTCGTGGCGAAAAAGGTATAAATTTCAGCATCAACGAGGCTTTCTGAACGCTGGACGCCGGAGATGCCGTGTCCAAAGTGTGGAACTGCACTACGAGCGCAAACAATGAAAGCCGAGTCATAAGACATAATAAGTCGTTGGGGAGTGAATAGCACTTCGGATATAAACAGAATGTAAGTACAACTGCAAGTACAACATATAAAGGCAATGATTTCAAAAATTACCACATATTTCAAAGATAAGGCTCGAGCGCTATGGAAGCTGGTCCTTTCGCCCGGATTTTGGGCGGTAGCGCTTCCCATAGTGTTGATAGTCCCTAATATCGGACTTGTAATTACCGAGAGCGACAGCCTTGGATCCAAGATTACCAATATTTTACTGCCTTTGGGTGTGTATTATGTATTGGCCGGCCTATCGATACGTATAGGACGTACGATTTTGCTGATGCTGCTGTTTATGATTCTCGGCGCATTCCAAGTGGTGTTGCTGTACCTTTACGGGGAGAGCATTATTGCCGTGGACATGTTCCTCAATCTGGTGACTACCAACGTGAGCGAGGCTACCGAGTTGCTGTCAAATCTGAAGATGGCCATATTCACGGTATGCATCATATACTTGCCTTGCATTATGGCCGGGATATACTTGGCAGTCAAGCGCCGTTATGTCCCGGTACAGGTATTGTTACGCTGCCGTCGTGCCGGCATTAGTCTTGTAGTTCTCGGAGCGCTTTCGCTTATGGGAACATGGCTGGCGGATGACGGATACCGTCCTCGTCGCCAGATATTCCCATATAATGTCTGCGAAAATATGGTTACGGCTGTACGTCGCACCCATGAATCTATCAAGTATTATACAACGTCCAATACCTTCAGCTATCGACCCTCATCGATGCGCTCCAAGGACTTGCGCGAGGTGTATGTGCTGGTGTTGGGCGAGACCTCACGTGCGGACAATTGGCAGATTATGGGTTATAATCGTCCTACCAATCCGAAATTAAGCCACCGTGCCGACATCTACACCTTTGACCATGTGCTTAGCGAAATCAACACTACACACAAGAGCGTACCAATGCTCTTGAGCTATCTTACGCCCGAAACCTTCGGCGATTCGGTGGCACATACACGTAGTGTCTTGGCGGCTTTCAACGACTTGGGCTATCATACGGCTTTTTTGTCAAACCAACGCCGAAACCACTCGTACATAGAATATTACGGAGCCGAAGCACGTACGGTGCATTACATCTCCGATGATGGGGGACCTCAATTGGACGGCCATCTGCTGGCGCCCATGCAGCGTATACTCGAGACTTCGCCGTCTAATAAGGTGTTCATAGTGCTACATACATACGGATCGCATTTCGAATATAACAAGCGTTATCCGCGTGAGGAGGCAGTATTCCTTGACGACCGCGCTTCCGGCGCCTCGGTGCAGAATCGTCCCGACCTGGTCAACGCCTATGATAATACAATTGTCTATACCGATAAATTGCTGGACGATGTTATTATGGCCCTTGACTCCTTGAACGTACCTGCCGTGATGGTCTACACTTCGGACCACGGCGAGGACATTTTTGACGATGCTCGCGGTCGTTTTTTGCATGCTTCGCCCACTCCGACGTACTATCAGTTGCATGTGCCCATGCTGCTAT
>CAVEDT010000347.1:0-2337 GCA_963614475.1 Roseburia faecis | reverse complement strand
ATGGAAGATTTTGCGTCACTGATAGGACAGAACGAACAGACAGTCGGTCTGCATTTTAAATACAACGGCTGCTACGAAGATATCGCTAAAGTCATCAGAGCGAATGTTGCCGCATGGATGGTTGATATGGAACGTTTCTTTGAACTCGTGGTTTTCAACTATATTTATGCCAACGGCGATGCCCACCTTAAAAATTTCTCCATGATTCTTAATGGTAAAGATTATCGCCTGGCCCCGGCATACGATCTTCTTAACACCGGTCTTCATATAAGCGGCGATGATTTCGGCCTTGACGGAGGACTGTCGTATAATATTGAAAAAAGTGATATTATGGAACGAACCGGTCATCCATGCCGCCTTGATTTCGAGCGTTTCGGTGTTAAGATAGGATTGGTCAAGAAACGCATCGATAAGATTCTTGACAAATATGCCGTACTCCCTGAAGATGCAAAACTTCTTGTTAACAAGAGCTTTCTCTCCGAGAAGACAAAACGCAACTATGTCCGCATCGTCAACGAGCGGATAAGTCGTTTCACAAGAAAATCCTAATACCTCTATTCATTATCTATATCATCCCAAAGTGCAAAAGTTCGTTCTAAGAAGGGATCAATAATATAATAACAGCACTTTTTTTCGCAGCAATAAATCACAGGATAAATTTGCTGTTTATGGACTACAACATAATCTGTAATCGGTCCGGCATCCCGAGGGGTCGTAGGGTGCCGAAGTCGGGGTCAAATGTTAAAAATGAGGGAAGGAAGGGGATGGAATATATGTTTTACAACATATTATGCTGCTGTTTGCAAATTAATGTGTAATTTTGACGTCCAATTCCGCTGAGAAGTGCGATGCCCGACAGGGTTTCGTGCAATGCTTGTTTTCCCCCTACGGTGAAGACGAGCCTATGAGTGCGCGACATAGAGATGTCCCGCTCGGTCTCGCTCGCGGGAAAAAAGGATGGCCTTGCTCACTCCTTGCGCACACTCTCCGCTTGCAAAAAGCATCCGAGAAGGCAACGCCGCCAAAATCCTAAAAACCAAAGGTCCGGGACGTGTCCCATGGCCGCATACTACATTTCAACATACATAGACAACATAAATTTTTAAAAACCTAATAACACCTTATGAGACTTAAACTGTTCCTGATTGTGCTCCTCGCCGCAGTATTGCCGGGGGTGGCACAAAGCTCCAAAATCGTTGGTACAGTGGTCAATGCCTCCACGGGCGCGCCTATATCAGGTGCAACCGTCAGCCTGAGCAAGCAAGGCAATGCCACCACAGATGCCAACGGCAACTTCGTGCTGCGCGTCACTGCCGGCACCAGCGACCGTATGCTCGTGGCCTTTGACGGCTATGAAACTTACGGCGCCGACATCACCGTGGCCTCCGCTACCACCGAAGTAGGCACCATCCGCCTCAACCCCATCAACTATGACGCCGAAATGTACGGTGACCTCAATGACATCTATGCCGACGAGTCCGCCATGGACGCCGGCGATGATGACGACAGCGGTCGCCAGAGCATCGTGGCTCTCACCGGCGCCAACGATGACATATATTATAATACGGCCAGCTACAATTTCGGCCCCATGTACTTCAACTACCGCGGTATGCGCTCCGAATACCAGACCGTATATCTCAACGGCATCGAGATGAACGACCCTATCCGCGGTCGCTTCAACTTCTCGTCGCTGCTGGGTCTGACTTCGCGCGCCTTCCGCAACAAAACCAGTGCCGTAGGCACCGCCGTAGCCAACTACGGAATGGGCGGTCTGGGAGGCAGTGTCAACTACAACACCATCACCGACACATACGCACCCGGATTCAACGGCTCGCTGGCATTCACCAACTCCAACTACATGTTCCGTGCTATGGCCACCTACTCCACCGGTCTGAGCAAGAGCGGCTGGGCCTTCACCATCAGCGGCATCGGTCGCTACTCCAAGGAAGGCGTTGTAGACGGCACATTCTACAACAGCGGCGGCCTGTTTATCTCCCTCGAGAAAGTTCTCGACAAGCACAACAGCCTGACCCTAACAGCCTTCGGCGGTCCCACTCAGCGCGCCACAGCATCCGCCACTTATCAGGAAGTATATGACCTGGTAGACGACAACCTCTACAACCCCAACTGGGGCTGGCAGAACGGCGAAAAGCGCAGCGCACGCATCATCGAATCCTACGATCCCACGGCCATGCTTACATGGCTCTACAAAGACGGACGCACAACCCTCAACACCACCGCCGCCGTCCGCTGGACCAGCTACTCGCAGTCCGCGCTGCAGTACTACAAAGCCAATGACCCCAACCCGACCTACTACCGCTACCTCCCGTCATACTA
>CAVEDT010000346.1:0-2344 GCA_963614475.1 Roseburia faecis | reverse complement strand
TTCTTCGGTTGTGAGATTATTAAGCGTAAGGTCTTTGGTGAGATGGCTTACACCGATGACTCCCATAGCAGCCGGGTCTTTTTGGACGAGTGTCAATACGCTGTCAATACTTCCGGCGGCGTGAACCAACGGACCCATAGGGCGACCGTTAAGCAAAGAGTCGCGCATATACATTGCAAGGCCCGAACCTTCTGAATCGAAGTATACGTGTATTCGCTTGTCCGGCGCTCCGGGTTGCAATTGGCTCCAATTGGTGGTCGAACCGGCTAATATCTCGCTGATTTCCTTCATGCTAAGCTGATCAACCGGGTTGGACGGATTGACAACCAGAGCCACGGCGTCCACCGCAATCTTCATACTACGCAGATTGGGATATTTGTCTTTTAGCGCCTTGCGCTCGGTCTTGGTCAGGTCACGTCCGACAACGATGGTGTGTATACTGCCGGCGAACAGCGAGTCTAAGGCGTCTTTCTGTGTCACGTAGCGGGTGAGCACATGGTATTGTTGCTTGAGGTAGGCGTACTCGAAGACGTCAATTTCCTCTTCCATGACGTTCTCAAACGAATCATCGCAGAGCATTGTCATAATTTTGGACGGCTGCTTTTGGCTGCATGAGCCTAAGGCCAAAGCCATGCACAACGATGCGACGGCTATAGATAATATTTTGGTGCGCATATATTTGGGTGTATTGTGTATGTAACTCTTATAAGCGACTTTCGATGCCTGCATAGTATCGGTAGGCACGCCAGATTCCGTAGATAATCAATACGACGCCTACGATATCTCGCGGCCATGTATATTGAGGTGCCCAACCAAAGAAGTTGAGCAACAGCAGTATACCCATACCTATATATATGACCACCATAAAAATGGTGTATACCAATCGCATGATTCGACCGGGGCCTTGTCTGCGATTATCCTCGTCATCGTTGCCGTGCATTTGCTGACGGTAACGTTCGAATTCTTCGTTGTTTTCTTGCTGCATATTGTTTTATGGTTTTTATGCTTGATTGTATGTTTTGCCGCAGTCCGATGACAAATATGTCAGTCGAGAAAGCGTTTGGTAATTCCGGTATATGCATCGATGCGTCTGTCGCGTAGAAACGGCCACCAGCGGCGGACGTTCTCGCTACGTTGCATATCGATGTCAATGATAGCTTCGGCCTCGGCATTGTCCGGAGCACGGAAGAGAAATTCGCCCTGAGGCCCGCAAACGAAACTGCTGCCCCAGAAGGTGATACCAGGATCCAGCTCGTAGCCGACACGATTGACTGCCACAACCGGGAGTCCGTTGGCTATGGCGTGTCCGCGTTGCACGGTCGTCCAGGCTTCGCGTTGACGAGCTTTTTCGTCCGCTGTATCGCTGCTTTCCCATCCTATTGCAGTGGGGTATATGAGGATTTCGGCGCCGCGCAAAGCCATCATACGAGCTGCTTCCGGATACCATTGGTCCCAGCAGACAAGCACGCCCAATCTTCCGACCGAAGTATCTATAGGCTCGAATCCGAGGTCTCCGGGCGTAAAATAGAATTTCTCGTAGTACGCCGGATCGTCCGGAATATGCATCTTGCGATAGCACCCGGCGATGCTGCCGTCCGCATCAAAGACTACGGCGGTATTGTGATATAACCCGGGAGCTCGACGCTCGAACAGCGAGGTGACTATAACCGTCTGTGTTTCTGCGGCAAGAGCTGCGTATTTTTCGGTGATAGTCGATGGGATGGGCGTAGCCAGGTCAAAGGCATCTACGTTCTCTGTTTGACAGAAATATAGGCTGTCATGCAGTTCCTGGTTGACAATAAGTCTCGCTCCGGAGGCGGCGGCAAGGCGAATCTTTGCGAAAAGTCTTGCGCGGTTGTCGGCAATGTCGGCCGTATTGTGCTGCTGTATGATAGCTGTGGGGATGATGCGTGTCATTTTTGACTATAGGGTATGTATTTGTGTATCAATCGTGTGTCGAAGGACGAGAGTGCATTATGCGGCATTTGCATAGTTGCGCAATGGATGCTTCCGTGTTGTTGGATCAAGGCGGTAGCATCCACGCCTACAATCTCGTGTTTGGGAAAAGACTGACCGATCAGCTTAATCGCTTCGGTATCCTTGTCCGGCTGTTCGTATGTAGGCACTATGACGGCCCGGTCGCCAATGATGAGAAAGTTTGCATAAGTTGCCGGAAGTCGGTCATTAGTTTCCGAATCATATCTGGGGTGGGGCATAGGTAAGCCTACGAGATTGTACGGCTTCCCGTCAGCCCGATGCATTTGTTGCAACTCATCTTCCATCGCGGACAATTCGTTGTAGTGTAAGTCGTCAGGGTCATCGCACTTTACATATAATATAGTAT
>CAVEDT010000345.1:1109-2358 GCA_963614475.1 Roseburia faecis | reverse complement strand
ATGAAATGCTTCCCGGGCAGACCGATGTCGTAAATCATGCCATGGAAGTCATAGACTCTTATCTCGGATATACGGGCAAGGGCGTATTTGTCGGCGTCGGAGTAGTTCTGCTGCTTTGGACGCTGATTTCGCTGCTGAGCAATGTTGAGGGAGCGTTCAATCGTATCTGGGGCATACGTCAGGGTCGCAGTTTTTGGCGCAAGATGATGGACTATACCGCCACACTGCTTATATTGCCCATATTGCTGATATGCTCCGGAGGTTTGGCTTTGTTCGTTTCCAATACGTTACAGCATTTGTTCGATTACGAAATCGCCACCCCGATGATTTCGGTGTTGCTGGAATGTGCGTCATGGTTGTTGACGTGGCTGTTTTTTGCCGCGGCTTACATCTTGATACCCAATACCAAAGTGCGTATATCCAATGCCTTGCTTGCCGGAGTTATTGCCGGTACGGGTTTCCGCTTGCTGCAATGGCTATTCGTGACGGGACAGGTGTATGTGACGCATTACAATGCCATTTACGGTAGTTTTGCATTCCTGCCGCTACTTCTGATATGGCTTCAACTGACGTGGGTGGTCACGCTGAGCGGTGCTCTGATATGCTACACATCGCAAAGCATCTACCATTTTTCGTACAACGAGGACATAAAACATATTTCGTGGAACTACTATCAAAAGATAGCTGTGGCCGTGAGTGCCGTGGTTGCTTATCGTTTTGACAAGGGCATCACTCCTCCGACAGACAACGACTTATCCCGAGTATACAATATTCCACCGCGACTTGTTACAACAATCGTTGACGAGCTGACGCATGCCGGAGTCATCAATTGTGTCATACTTGACTCCAAGGATATGCTTATCGGGTACCAGCCGGCGCGACCTACATCCGAGCTGACGGTCGGACATATTGTGGACGTGCTTCATCGCTATGGACACAATGATTTTGTCGAGGGCTTTGACAAGGCTTTCGGCAAGTTGGACTCGGCGCTTGACCGCATAAGCAGCGCGGCTGCAGCGGCGGACACGTGCCCCGTAGCATCGTTTATAGACGACATTGATTATCCTAACCATCCATCAAATACAATAGAATTATGAAGAAAGTAATTGCAACTTCCGCCGCTCCCGGCGCAATCGGTCCGTACAGCCAGGCCATCGACACCGGAACATTCGTATACGCTTCCGGTCAAATTCCCATCAATCCGGCCACCGGAGAAATCCCCGAAGGCATCGAGGCTCAGACCAAGCAA
>CAVEDT010000345.1:0-1099 GCA_963614475.1 Roseburia faecis | reverse complement strand
CCAAGCAATCCCTTGCCAACGTATGTGCCATACTTAAAGAAGCCGGCTTGACAGTGGATAATGTGGTCAAAACCACGGTATTCCTTGCCGATATGGGCGATTTTACCGCTATGAATGAGGTGTATGCTTCGGTATTCACCGCTCCGTATCCCGCTCGTTCGGCTGTGGCTGTGAAGACTCTGCCCAAGAACGTGCTTGTCGAAGTGGAAGTCATTGCGCTCCGCTAAACATTAGACAGTCGAGCCGGATAGCGCTTATATTGCGGCGTCTTTCCTACGCGCGGCAAGCATTTCGGCAACGACGAAATTGCTTCCGCCCACAAAAACAACAGCATCATCCTTGCCGTCGTCACAATTCGTAGTGGCGGCGGCAAGTGCTTTATGGTAACCGTCGGAGACGGAAGCGCATATCTCGCCGCGAATGCCGACACGTGTGGCGGCGGCAGCCACCTCGGCGGCGCGTGCCGCGCGTGGCGTATCGGGGGCTACAAAGAAATAATGAGCGTCATGCGGCACGGTTGCCAGAATGTCAGCGTAATCCTTGTCCGATACAAATCCTATGACAATGAACAACTTGTGGGGATTCATGGCCGCAAGACGGGGAGTAATATACTGCCAGCATCCGGGGTTATGCCCTGTGTCGCAAATTACGGTAGGCCGATGTTGCAGCACGCTCCAGCGGCCTACGAGCCCGGTATCAGTCACGTGTGCAAAGCCGTGGCGGACAGCATCGTTGTCGATATGCCATCCGCGTTTTATAAGGGCCTCGATGACGGCCATAGCCGTGGCTGCATTTGCTTTCTGACATTCGCCGGTGAGCTGACCCTTGACATCTCCCCAACGTGTACCTCGGTAGAGGTACATACCATCATTGTCTATGTCTATGTGTGTCCAAGCAGGCTGCGCAACGGTGAGCGAGATGCCGGCGGAAGCAGCGGCTTTGCGAAATACGGGCAGAATCTCGTCATCGGCTTCGCCCAAGACTGCATCGACGCCGGGTTTGAATATACCGGCCTTCTCTGCCGCTATGGCGGCGCGTGTATTGCCCAGGATAGCGGTATGTTCCAACGAGATATTGGTGACGGCGGCCACTTCCGGGT
>CAVEDT010000344.1:0-2368 GCA_963614475.1 Roseburia faecis | reverse complement strand
CCGCAATATACACCCACGCCATAGCCGAAGCCGGACTTCAAGAACAAGAAGCCGACAAGGAATTCTTTGTCGTACGCCACAAAATCGAGGTTTCCGACCCCGAGACCGGCTCCAAAATCATAGTACTGCCCGACGACGAATTCACCGCCGACGTGATGATCAACTTCGAGTCGCCGGTACTGCACAACCAGTATGCAAGCCTCGAACACCTGAGCGATTTCGCCGACGAAATCGCCGCCAGCCGCACCTTCGTGTTCGTGCGCGAGATTGAGCAACTGCTGGCCGCCAACCTCATCAAAGGCGGCGACCTCGACAATGCCATAGTCATCTACGACTCGCCCCTGAGCCAAGACAAATTGGACCATATCGCCGACATCATGGGCGTACAGCACAAATGCGTCACCGAATACGGATACATCAACGAGACACCGCTGACGCACGAAAACGAGCCCGCACGCCACAAACTGCTCGACATCATCGGCGACATAGCCCTGATAGGCGCTCCCCTGCGCGGCCGCATCATCGCCACCCGCCCCGGGCACACCATCAACGCCCAACTCTCCAAAAAACTGCGCCGCGACGTACGCCGCATGGACGCCATAGCACCCGTGTACGACCCCAACGCCGCACCCATACTGGACAACAACCAAATACGCGCCCTCCTGCCCCACCGCTACCCATTCCTGCTGGTAGACAAAATCATCGAACGCAGCGAAAGCTACATCGTGGGCGTGAAAAACGTCACCACCAACGAGCCCTTCTTCCAAGGACACTTCCCTCAGGAACCGGTGATGCCCGGCGTACTTATGATCGAAGCTATGGCCCAGACCGGCGGACTGCTCGTACTCGGCACCGTACCCGATCCGGAACGCTACTCGACATACTTCATGAAAATAGATAATGTGAAATTCCGCCAAAAAGTCGTCCCCGGAGACACCCTCTTGTTCCACGTATCCTTCATGACCGAACTGCGCCGCGGATGCGCCGTCATGAAAGGCCGCGCCTTTGTAGGCGAAAAACTCGTGACCGAATGCGAATTTATGGCACAAATCATCAAGAATAAATGAAACAGCCCTTAGCATACGTACATCCCGCAGCCAAGATACATCCCAGCGTCGTCATCGACCCCTTTGTCACCATTGACCAAAACGTCGAAATCGGCGAAGGCACACGCATAGGCTCCAACGTCACCATTCTGGAAGGCGCACGCATAGGCCGCAACTGCACCATATTTCCCGGAGCGGTCATCGGCGCAATACCCCAGGATCTCAAATTCAGAGGCGAAGAAACCTATGCCATCATCGGCGACAACACCACCCTGCGCGAATACGTCACCGTCAACCGCGGCACAGCCTCCAAAGGCCGTACCGTCATCGGCAACAACTGCCTGATTATGGCGTACTCGCACATCGCCCACGACTGCTGCGTAGGCAACAACATCATCATCTCCAACGCCACACAACTGGCCGGCGAAGTCATCGTAGACGACTACGCCATCATCGGCGGCGGAACACTGGTACACCAATTCTGCCACCTGGGCTCACACATCATGATACAAGGCGGCGCACTCATCAATAAAGACGTGCCCCCCTACGTCAAAGCCGCACGCGAGCCCATATCCTACGCCGGCATCAACAGCATCGGACTGCGCCGTCGCAACTTCTCCAGCGACACCATACGCGAGATACAGGACATCTACCGCTACCTCTATCTCTCGGGGCTGAACGTCTCGGACGCCGTCACCCGCATCGAAGCCGAGCTGCCGGCTACCCCCGAACGCGACGAAATCATCATGTTTGTCCGCAACAGCAAACGCGGCATCATCAAAGGATACGTCTAAACAGACGCCGAAAGACACAGACATACCGACGAAGAGAAAATGACGACGGGCAGAGGCGCGTCGCTCGTCCGGCAGGGAAGCCGCGAGGCCGACCTGCGTAGACGTGAGGAAAGTCCGGGCAACGCAGAGCACCATACTTGCTAACGGCAAGCTGTCGGAAACGGCAGAGTAGTGTGACAGAAAATAACAGCCGACGACGTCGGCAATGGTGAAAAGGTGGGGTAAGAGCCCACCGGGAGACATGGTGACATGACTCGCCGCACACCTTATGGGTTGCAAGGTCAAGTATACCGGCATTTAAGGGCTGCTCGTCCATTGCCGGGGGGTAGACTGCTAAAGCGACCGTGGCAACACGGCGCTCAGATAAATGACGTGCATGGCCCCGTCCGGTCCCCCCGCGGGATACCGAGGGCTTACAGAACCCGGCTTACATCCGCCCGCCGTCCTTTTCGCTTCACCGTTTTTCTCGGGATGCTCGAAGTCCTCGGATAATAGAATAGTCCCGTGCAGCACATTTCGATCTTAGAG
>CAVEDT010000343.1:0-2383 GCA_963614475.1 Roseburia faecis | reverse complement strand
GTATACGGGGATGATGGCTTTGGGGTACTTGCCGGTGACGGCGTGGCGGTCGATGATGGCTTGCTCGAGGACTTCGGGGTCGAGGTCCCAGGTGTCGGGGTCGCTGTCGACGAATACGGGGTCGGCGCCGCAGTATCTTACGGGGTTGGCGCTGGCCGAGAAGGTGAATGACTGGCAGATGACTTCGTCGCCCGGGCCTACGCCGAGCATTACGAGTCCGAGGTGTATGGCGGCGGTGCCGGCGCTGAGGGCGACGACGCGTCCGCGCTCGATGCCGAGGAAGTCGGCGAGCATGTCTTCAAAGAGGTTGACGTTGGGGCCTAAGGGGACGATCCAATTGGTCTCGAAGGCGTGGTCTACGTATTTTTTTTCGCCGCCGCCCATGTGGGCGAGTGACAGGAGGATGCGGGACATAATAATGTATGGATTAAAGTTTTTTTTAGGAATAATGGGAGCAATGGGAGTTATGGGAGCGATGGGAGCGATGCATAGGTCTCATTTTTCTCATTATTCCTATTATTCTCATTGTTCTCATTGTTTTTGTCGGTTGGTTGGAGCAGCGGCGGTGGGTGGGATGCCGAGGCCGTGGTATTCGAGGCCTTCTTCGGCGAGGTCGGCGCCTTGGTAGATGTTGCGGCCGTCGACGACGAGGTTACCGCGCATGGCGCGTGCTACGACTCGCCACGAGGGCAGGCGGAATTGTTTCCATTCGGTGAGCAGTACCAGTGCGTCGGCGTCGATGCAGGCGTCGTACATGTCGGTGGCGTATTGGACGGCGTCTCCGAGTCGGCGGCGACATTCGTCCATGGCTATGGGGTCGTAGGCGCGTACGGTGGCTCCGGCTTGGAGCAGGGCGTCGATGGCTACGAGTGCGGGGGCGCAGCGCATGTCGTCGGTTTCGGGCTTGAAGGCGAGTCCCCAGAGGGCTATGCGTCGTCCGGCGAGGTCGCCCAGGCGCTGGCGCAGTATTTCGACGGGGCGCAGTTTCTGGGCTTCGTTGACGGCGTCTACGGCTTCGATGACGCGCATGGCGTATCCGTGTTCGGCGCCTATGCGCATGAGTGCTTTGACGTCTTTGGGGAAGCACGAGCCGCCGTAGCCGCAGCCGGGGTATAGGAATTTGCTGCCTATGCGTGCGTCGCTGCCTATGCCTTTGCGCACCATATTGACGTCGGCGCCGGTGAGGTCGCAGAGGTTGGCGATGTCGTTGATGAAGGATATACGGGTGGCGAGCATGGCGTTGGCGGCGTATTTGGTCATCTCGGCGGAGGCTATGTCCATGAATATGACGCGGAAGTTGTTGAGCAGGAAGGGTCGGTATAGACGTTCCATGACTCGGCGAGCGCGGTCGCTTTCGATGCCGATGACCACTCGGTCGGGGGACATAAAGTCTTTGATGGCGGCGCCTTCTTTGAGGAACTCGGGGTTGGAGGCTACTTCAAAGGGAATGTCGCATCCGCGGGCGTCGAGCTCGGCTTGTATGGCTTGTTTGACCAGGTGCGAGGTGCCTACGGGGACGGTGCTTTTGGTGACCAGGAGGGTGTAATGGTTGATGTGCCGTCCGAAGGTGCGGGCAACTTGGAGGACGTAGCTCAGGTCGGCCGAGCCGTCTTCGTCTGGGGGAGTGCCTACGGCGCAAAATACTATGTCGCTGTCATCGAGGACTTCGCGCAGGTCTGTGCCGAAGTGCAGTCGTCCGCCGGCGACGTTGCGGCTTACCAGGTCGTCGAGCCCGGGTTCGTAGATGGGTATTTGGCCTTGGCGCAGCCTTTCGATTTTGTCGGCGTCGATGTCGATGCAGGTGACGTTGACGCCTATTTCGGCGAAGCATGCTCCGGATACAAGTCCTACGTATCCTGTGCCTACAATAGTGATGTTCATATCGGGTGTGTATGCGTCGGTGTGATGCCGTATGTAACGGCGACCACAAATTTACACTTTTTTCGCCTAACTGCCAAATGGAGAGTGGTGGAACAATGGGTGGGACAATGGGAACAATTGGAATAGTGGGAGGGATGCATTGCTCTCATTATTCACATTGGTCTTATCGCTCCCGTTTTATTTCCATTGGTCTTATTGCTCCCGTTGTTATGAGTGTCCTTTATTTGCTGCGGCCGGCGTGTGTGTCGCCGCAGAGGAGCCATGCGGTGAGGGGGCTGCGACTGAGCAGGTATTCGGCGGCGAGGGTGAGGGTGACGATGCAAGCGGCGACGGCGGCGGCGATGACTGTCAGGGGCACTATGGAGAGGGCCATGTTGCGCGCGGGGTCTTGCAGGAAGGTCAGGGGGAAGAGGAAGAAGTAGTGTAACAGGTATATGGCCAGTGATTTACGCCCGAGGTATTCCCAGATGACGGCTAAGCGTCCGGGGCGTGTGCGCTCGGC
>CAVEDT010000342.1:0-2408 GCA_963614475.1 Roseburia faecis | reverse complement strand
CCACGGCGGCGATGCCTCCGATCGGCCTTTGCTTCAACGCCTTATCGCCATCAAAGAACGTTATACAGATGATGGCGACAACGACAATGCCATAGCCGCATTGGAGCGAATACTCGCCGAAAAGCCTAAGATGAATGACGAGGAGACAATACGTTTTGTAACCACCGTAGACGATTGCAATTGTCTCGAATGGTTGGAACAAAATCTGGAGCGCGTGGCCGCTTATTCGTCCAATCGTGCTTGTCTGCTCTACGAATTGGCTATGTCCTTGCTTGACGGTATAGAATATGCCCGTGCAGTACTCATAATCGAGAAATTGGTGAGCGAAAAGCCTTTTATTCTCTCTTATTGGGAATTGCTACTGGAAGCCCAGGTCAACAGCCAAGCCAATGATGCCGAGATAGACGACACGATAGAAACCATACTGGCAATGGATCCGGAAAACGAGCAGGCATTGAAGCATAAGTTCCTGAAAATATACCACAACAACGGCGACCCGAGCGCACTGTCCGAAATAATCCGGATTATGCCGGACGATGCTGAAATCTCGCGCTTGTATGTCCGTTCGCTCGTTGCACACGACCGTAAGGACGAAGCTGCTGCCTATATCAACGACCGCCTCCAAGCCAACCCCTTAGACTATGAGGCTTTTATCTCCAATTTCTTCGTTGTAGGCCACAAGGCCTGCCTCAAGGCTATCAAGCAAGCATTTATGTCGCCGGAAACCAAGGCCAAAGTTTCACCCGGCGAATGGTACGAAGCCATCAAGACGTTGGATACGACCAAAGCCGCTATAGTCGGATACGCCATTATGTTATGGATTTTAGAGGAATACGGATCTGATACGCTGCCCGAATGGTGGACATCCACATTGATAATCAACGCATTCAATAGATGTAAATACAAATACATAGTAGATGCTGTCGAAGCCGACCCGACATTCTTGCACCGGTGTGATATGGTATTGTATACTATGGTAGTTTGCGCTTATGCCAAGGCCGGTGAATACGAAGCAGCTTGCGAAATGTGCCATACCGGGATTGTATACAACGGAAGATTATGGCCCGGGATCAAAGATAGTAGTCCGCATTGGACTTTGCTGTTTTATAGTTGCTTGGAGATTCTATCTAATATTTCCTGTGCAATTTATGACGCTCACGAAGCTAATAGACAACCTATATTCAGCGGAAATCCCTTTGACGTACACCCGCCACGAGACTAATGCGGATTGCATTACCGTCTATCTGCTGAATAGTATATAACGCAATATGCAAGATAATACGTCTATACCCGTTGAGCATCACCCTTGGGCACCATACGTTCCCGAAGGTGCACATGTACTGCTGCTCGGCACTTTTCCACCGGGGCAGCATCGCCGGAGTATGGACTTCTATTACCCCAACGTCACAAATGACTTTTGGCGAATAATGGGCTTGATATTTGATGGTGATGCAACGTCTTTATACGACAAGGCGACACGCACATTCAGACTTGACCGCATCAGAAATCTGCTTGACTTGCACGGCATTGCCCTGAGTGACACCGTATTGGATGCACGACGCACACGCGGTACCGCCTCAGACAAAGACCTTGAAGTGGTACGTATGCGCGACATCCCGGCTTTGGCCGCCGGAATACATAATCTGCGTGCCATAGCCACGACGGGACAGAAAGCCGCCGAAATTGTGGCCACACAGACAGGCACCTCCGTACCTCCCATCGGCACGTGTACCGATTTCGGCGACCTGAAGATATGGCGACTGCCATCCACCTCACGCGCCTACCCTCTTGCCCTCGACGCCAAGGCCTCATATTACCGACGGTTCTTCGAGGCTACCGGTATTATCCGGTCCTGAGCAGCATCGGACCTCATCGCCATAAGTTTCAATACCGCCACATAAAAGTTTGACCAAACGGCGCTAATGCTGTCCAATAGCCGTCCAATAGCGCACAATGACGTAGAAAAAGCTTGGCTCATTCGCCAAAAAACCGTATTTTTGTACAATGTTTGGCCGAGCATCGGCAAGTGCGTCACATCGCGCTGCGCTCAATCCTCCAAGGTGAGGTTCCGGCATGCCGTACACCAATGCCAAACAGCACAAAAACGAAATAAGACTATACTACAATATGCTTTTAGCTAATTCCTTAGCCACCTTCGGACGCTACTGCATCTTTATGCGGCGCGTATTCTCTCTACCAGAGAAGTGGAAAGTGTTTTTCAAGCGCACGGTCGCCGAAATCATGAAACTGGGCATCGATTCGATACCGTTGGTAATGATTATTTCGGTGTTTATCGGCGCCGTCATCGCCATTCAAATGCAGTTGAACATAGCGTCGCCGCTCATTCCGAGCTATACCGTGGGCTTGGCCACACGAGACATCGTGCTTCTTGAATTCTCCAACTCGAT
>CAVEDT010000341.1:0-2408 GCA_963614475.1 Roseburia faecis | reverse complement strand
GCACTTGAGACTAAGGGCCTGATACGCACCTTTACGGTCGAATCATCGCGTTTTGATGCAGATACGGCGCAGCCGTCAGGCTCAGATAGCGCCGGTGCTCCCTTACCCACGCTTTCGGTCGAACAAGATACAGCATTGCAGGGTATACGCGATGCCTTTGAACATAAAGATGTAGTGCTGCTGCACGGGGTTACTTCCAGCGGCAAAACGGAAATATACATACACCTCATAGACGAGGCTTTGCGCTCGGGACGGCAGGCACTGATGCTTGTTCCGGAGATAGCGTTGACGACGCAATTGACACGACGCTTGCAACGCGTATTCGGACAGCACGTGGTCATATACCATTCCAAGTTCTCGGACGGCAAGCGCGTCGAGGTTTGGCAGAGGCTGCTCAAGGATTCATCTCCGTGTGTAATTATCGGCGCTCGATCGACCGTATTTCTGCCGTTTCACAACCTCGGCATGGTGATTGTGGACGAGGAGCACGAGCCCAGCTACAAGCAATACGATCCGGCGCCGCGATATAATGCACGTGACGTTGCTACGGTGGTGGCGCGTATGCACGGAGCCAAGACACTGCTGGGAAGCGCCACGCCGAGTGTCGAAACATACTATAAGGCGAGCCAAGGTCGCTTTGGATTGGTGACGCTGTCTACTCGCTACAAGGGCGTACACTTACCGCGCATTACGGTGACCGATATGACGCGCGCACGCCTTAAGGGCGAAGTTAAGGGCGCTTTGGCCGACAGCACGGCGTTGGAATTGGCTCAAGCTATCAGTCACGGTAGTCAAGCGATAATCTTCCATAATCGTCGTGGCTATGCCCCCATAGCGAGATGCAAGCAATGTGCATACATTCCGAAATGTCCCAACTGCGATGTGTCCATGACATACCACAGACACCAAGGCGAATTGGTGTGTCATTACTGCGGCCACACGATGCGTCTGCCTAAGATATGTCCCGAATGTGGGTTGCCGGCTATAGAAGTACTTGGATACGGTACCGAACGTGTCGAGGACGATATAGCCGAGCGTCTGCCCAAGGCCAAGATGCTGCGTATGGACCTGGATACAACACGCAATAAGGACGATTACGCAAATATTATAGATGCCTTTTCGCAGCATAAGGCAGATATACTTGTAGGTACACAGATGGTTACCAAAGGATTGGATTTCAGCGATGTCAGTACGGCGGTGGTGCTCAATGCCGATACGATTATCAATTATCCGGACTTCAGAGCCGCCGAGCGTGCGTTTAATATGCTGGAACAAGTGAGCGGTCGTGCCGGACGGCGCGATACTCCGGGACATGTGATAATACAGACCGCCAATCCGAATCATCCCGTCATAGGATATGTGTGCAAGCACGACTATCAAGGGTATTATAAGCACGAATTGGGCGAGCGTCAAGCCTTTGGGTATCCGCCGTTTGCACATATTATTTACATATACTTCAAGCATCGTGACGCCGAACGTGTGGCGCGAGCCGCCGAGACCTTTGCAACGATGATGCGACGCACTTTCGGAACGGGAGTTTACGGCCCCGATGCGCCCGAAGTGGGACGAATACAGCAGATGTATATACGACGTATAATGCTCAAATTCGAGCCCGGAATTTCGCCATCGCAAGTCAAGCGGGCCATTGGACAGATATACACAAATTTCCATAACGGGGGTTCGTATACAGGTTTGTATACCTATTATGACGTAGACCCGGTTTGATGTCGAGATGTAAATCGTACATTTGTACGGTTAGCGCTATCGAGAAGGACAAAAGAGTAGGAAGTTTAGCATCTGTTTCACACTTTTTTGCGGATAATCAGAGGCTCTGTAAGCGGAAATTTTGTACCTTTGCATATTAATTATCTGACAGATATACGTACATAAATGCGCAAGCTACTGACATACACATTGTTGGCTCTTGTTGTGACGTCTTGCGGCGAATACCAGCGCGTCCTCAAAAGCACCGACAACGACTATAAGTTCGAGTACGCCAAACGTGCTTTCGAGCAAAAACGCTATTCTCAGTCGGCAACCATCCTGACGGATTTGGTTACGGTCTTTAAGGGATCGTCCAAAGCCGAGGAATCGTTGTACTTGCTGGCTATGAGCTACTACGAAAACAAGGATTATGTCAGCTCGGGAGCCTTTTTCGAGAAGTACTACACGCGCTATCCCAAAGGTAAATATGCCGAGCCGGCACGCTTCTATTGCGGCTATGGATACTATCTTGATTCGCCCGAACCGCAACTTGACCAGACAGGCACCATTAAAGCCATACGCGAGCTGCAAAGTTTTATAGACTACTTCCCTCGCAGCGAAAAGGTGTCTACAGCCCAGAATGCTATTTTCGAGTTGCAGGACAAGCTGACGTTGAAGCAACTGCAGAATGCACAGTTGTACTA
>CAVEDT010000340.1:1858-2412 GCA_963614475.1 Roseburia faecis | reverse complement strand
CAGCCGTCAACGTACAGGCTATGGTATACGGCAATATGGGCAACAATAGCGCCACCGGTGTGGCCTTCAGCCGCGACGCCGCCACCGGCGAGAATATCTTCAACGGCGAATACCTGATCAACGCTCAGGGCGAGGACGTGGTTGCCGGCATCCGCACGCCGCAGCAAATCACCACCGAAGGCAGCCGCCGCTGGGCAGCCCTCCAGGGCATAAGCGAAGAAGATCGCGCCTCCAAGTATCCCTCGCTCGAGGAATCCATGCCCGAGTGCGCCGCCGAGCTTATCGCTATCGCCGGACGTCTCGAAGAATACTATAAAGACATGCAGGATATGGAATTCACCATCCAGGACGGCAAACTCTGGATGCTCCAGACCCGCAACGGCAAGCGAACAGGCGCAGCCATGGTCAAGATAGCCATGGACCTGCTGCGTGCCGGCAAAATCGACGAAAAGACAGCCCTGCTGCGTATGGAGCCCCAGAAACTTGACGAGCTCCTCCACCCCGTATTCGACAAGAACGCACTCAAACGCGCCAAGGTCGTAGCCAAGGGTCTG
>CAVEDT010000340.1:0-1792 GCA_963614475.1 Roseburia faecis | reverse complement strand
GCCCGCATCCCCGGGTGCCGCCGCCGGACAGATTGTATTCTCCGCCGAAGACGCCGAGACTTGGGCCGAAAAGAAAAAGAAAGTCGTGCTGGTACGTATCGAGACCTCGCCCGAAGACCTCCGCGGTATGGCCGTGGCTCAAGGCATCCTGACAATGCGTGGCGGTATGACCTCGCACGCTGCCGTAGTAGCTCGCGGTATGGGCAAATGCTGCGTCTCCGGCGCAGGCGAAATACGCGTAGACTACCACGCCAAGACCGTCGAAATGGGCGGCATCAAGTACAACGAAGGCGACTGGATTTCGCTCAACGGCTCCACCGGCGAAGTATATGACGGCCCCGTGCCCACCGCAGATCCCGAACTCGGCGGTGACTTCGGCGCAATCATGAACCTCGCATCCAAGTACACCAAGACACTCGTACGCACCAACGCCGACACACCCCGTGACGCCCGTCAGGCTCGCAGCTTCGGCGCTCAAGGTATCGGTCTGTGCCGCACCGAGCACATGTTCTTCGAAGGCGACCGCATCAAGGCCGTACGCGAAATGATCCTCGCATCCGACGAAGAAGGACGCCGCGTGGCTCTGGCCAAACTCCTGCCCATGCAGCGTGGTGACTTCGAAGGCATCTTCGAAGCTATGGACGGTTTCGGCGTAACCATCCGTCTGCTCGATCCCCCGTTGCACGAGTTCGTACCCCACCAGACCGTCACCCAGAAAGAACTGGCCGACGAAATGGGTATCACCCTCGAAGAAGTCAAAGCCAAAGTTGATTCGCTCGAAGAATTCAACCCCATGCTCGGACACCGCGGTTGCCGCTTGGGTATCACCTACCCCGAAATCACCGAAATGCAGACACGCGCTATCATCGAGGCAGCCCTCGCAGTACGCGCTCGCGGCATCGACGTTCACCCCGAAATCATGATACCTCTGGTTGGTTCGCTCAAGGAAATCCAGAACCAGGCCGGCGTCATCAACGCCACCGCCGCCAAGGTATTCGAGGAGCAAGGTCAAAGCCTGCCCTACCTCGTAGGCACCATGATTGAAGTTCCGCGCGCAGCACTCACCGCCAACGAGATTGCTACCGTGGCCGACTTCTTCTCCTTCGGCACCAACGACCTCACCCAGATGACCTTCGGCTTCTCGCGTGACGATGCTCCCAAGTTCCTCAAATTCTACAAAGAACACGGCATCATCAAGACCGATCCCTTCGAAGTCCTCGATCAGGACGGCGTAGGCCAGCTCGTCGAAATGGGCGTACGCAAGGGTCGCAGCGTCAAGCCCGAACTGAAAGTCGGTATCTGCGGCGAACACGGCGGCGAACCCTCGTCCGTTAAGTTCTGCGCACACCTGGGCATGAACTACGTCAGCTGCTCGCCCTATCGCGTGCCCATCGCTCGCGTAGCAGCAGCCCAAGCCGCCATCGAGTAATCACTCGACCGAACGGATTATACTGAAACTCCCATATAAAGAGGCGTTGGCACCACTCGGCGCCGACGCCTCTTTCCTTTTTTCTCTTCCGCCTAAAGCATCTTAACATCGGCGGCCGCCATAGGCACAGCCGAACTCATTATTATTTTACACAAATTCATATCACACAAACCAAAGAACATACGTCCGCGACGTATCAAGAGATGACAGACAACGCACCAATAGTCGTCGGAATCGGCGAGGTCCTATGGGACATCCTCCCGGAAGGCCGGAAATTAGGCGGCGCACCCGCCAATTTCGCATATCACGTCTCACAATTCGGGATGCAAAGCCTTGTAATCAGTGCCATCGGCAATGATACCC
>CAVEDT010000339.1:0-2418 GCA_963614475.1 Roseburia faecis | reverse complement strand
ATCCTGGTCATTTCCACCCCGGAAGATCTGGGCTCGTTTCGTCGTCTGCTCGGTACAGGCGAGGAATTGGGTGTACGCTTCAGCTACGCCGAGCAGCCCCGACCCGAAGGCCTGGCTCAAGCCTTGGTCATCGGCCGCGAGTTTTGCGCCGGCGACGATGTCTGCCTTGTCCTGGGCGACAATATATTCTATGGACAGGGGTTCAGCGGAATGATGCGCCGTGCTGTCGAAGACGCCGCTCACGGATATGCTACGATATTCGGATATACCGTGCCCGACCCGAGACGTTACGGTGTAGTCACCCTGGACGCGGAAGGCAACCCGTTGCGCATAGTCGAAAAGCCGACACAGCCCGAAAGCGACAAAGCCGTTGTCGGCCTGTATTTCTATCCGGCAGACGCCCCCGAAATTGCAGCCCAAGTCAAACCCTCGGCACGCGGCGAGCTCGAAATTACCGCTGTCAATGAGGCTTATCTCGAGGCTCGGCGCCTGCACGTCCAGTGCTTCGGACGCGGATTTGCATGGTTGGACACAGGCACCGTGGACTCGCTGTTGGACGCATCCAACTTCGTAGCCGCTATCGAAAAGCGTACCGACCTCAAGATAGCCGCGCTCGAGGAAGTCGCCTTCCGCCGAGGATTTATCGATGCCGAGCAATTGCGCAATTTGGCGCAAAAGATGTCAAATACCGACTATGGCCAATACCTGCGCCGAATAGCCGATAACGGCTGATACCTGATTTGCCCCATCGCAGCTATTCATCACAGTATAACGACCGACCGCCACACTCATGACCATAGAAGACAGCGCCAAGACACCGCACCTTATCGAGATTCCGCGCATACCCGATGCACGCGGCAACCTCTCCTTCATCCAACGCTGCGCCACAGGCGTCAACTTCGACATATCTCGTACATATTGGATATACGACGTGCCGGCCGATGCCGACAGACACGGACGCGCACTGCGAAACACCGCCGAGGTTATCGTGCCTTTGGCCGGCGCTTTTGACGTGACCCTCGATGACGGACACGGCGGCACCCGACGCTACCACCTCGATCGCCCGTATCGCGGATTGTACGTACCGCCCATGCGGTGGAGGGTCATCGACAATTTCACGACCAATTCGGTAGCCTTCGTATTGGCATCCACGATATACGACGAAGCCGATTACATTTCAGAATACCACGACTTTGTACACGAGGCCGCATGTAGCCGAAATGACCGGAAAACATCAACGTCAAGTTCCGTCACACGAGAGCATAATGCCGAAAAGTGCGGACAAGAGGCCGATATTCACCGCACATCCTCGGTAGACAACTGCCGATTGATAGACTTGCCAAGGCATATACACGCGCACGGGTCGCTCACCGTGGCGCAGAACGACAACATCAGCCCCATGAATATACGTCGCGCCTTCTACATTTATGATGTGCCGGCAGACACTGCCCGCGGCGGCCATTCCCACCACAATTCGCAGCAAATGATTATTGCTGTGGGTGGTAGCTTCGATGTCACGCTGGACGACGGCGTACAGCGGCGCACCTACACACTCAACCGTCCCTATCGAGCTCTGTTCGTCACCCCGGGTATTTGGCGCACTATGGACAACTTCTCCAGCGGCAGCGTGTGCTTGGTGCTGACCGACACAGAGTATGCCGAAAGCGACTACGTACGTGACTACAGCGATTTTCAACGTCTTACGCAGTCTAAGAAACAATCGTAAACGTTCTCGGTCCAAACGACAAAACTTCGGCATCAACCAAACGCACATCCTATAACGATGAATACGAAGCAGCACATTCCGTTCCTCGACCTCAAAGCACTCGACATGCCCTATCGCGATGAACTCAAAGCTGCCGTCTGCGCCGTCATAGACAGCGGTCGATACATCGGAGGACCCGAAGTGGAGAGCTTTGAGCACACCTTGGCTGCAGCCACCGGCACGCAATATGCCGTGGGCGTTTCCAACGGCCTGGATGCTCTGCGACTATCGCTTCGTGCAGCCATCGAATTGGGATACATACACCGAGGCGACGGCGTCATCGTAGCTGCAAACACCTACATCGCATCTGTACTGGCCATCACAGATAACGATTTACGCCCGGTATTGGTCGAGCCGTCTCCGAAGACCTATAACCTGGATACCACGCTCATTGATAACGCCATCACCGATGCCGCCGTACACGGCATCACCGTTTCGGCAATCATGCCCGTACACCTTTACGGCAGAACGTGCTGGGACACAGCACTTGTCGAAGCCATTGACCGCCACCGCCTATTTGTCATTGAGGATAACGCCCAAGCCATAGGCGCACAATCCGAAACTCCTGGAATATCCGGGACACATGTCACCGGCGGATTGGGGCACGTTGGCGCCTTCAGTTTCTACCCGACAAAGAAGATCGGCGCCATAGG
>CAVEDT010000338.1:0-2421 GCA_963614475.1 Roseburia faecis | reverse complement strand
TTGTCTCATGCGGACAAAGTCCGACAGCATCAGAAACCGTAAAAGATGTACAACGCGATGCTGACACAGAGGCCATATCCCCGGACGATATGGCTGTCGACCTTGCGATTTACAATATCCGCTATCAAATGTCCGATAGTTTGGTTGTCCACAAAACATGCGAAATATTATCGGACAAGGAAGACCGGACCCTGTCCATACAGGATTTCGCCATACTATACAATTATTATGTATTTGTACGCGTCTACAATAATAAAGGCACAAAAGAACAAACCAAGGGTGCTTTCCTAAATAAGTATTTTAGTAGCAACCGATTCTATCATAGTTTTATAAAATACGTTCAAACCTTACACGAGCAAAGTAGAACATTGTTATATCAGAGTATCGGCGCCGTCCTATTGAATAAGCGACACACAAGCATTTGCGGCGGAGAGAACGACTTACAACCGACAGGACAAGATACTGCGCCCGTATATAAAGAGATAAAATCGGTCCTTTATAACACTTCCGATACAATGATTATCTGCAAAACTGCCGACATCTTATTGGACAAGGAAATTCACAATCTATCCACCTCAGAATTCGCCACAATATACTCCTACTACTTGATAAGCGGCATCGACGAGGCGGCAAGTGAAGGCATTAGTGACTATGTTTGGGATAAATTTCATAGTGATGCAAACTTTACCAAGAGCTTTATCGAACGCGCTCGGGCACTAAAAAAGAAAGATAAAGACAACCTTTATCGGCATATAATATCAGATTTGGCATTTAGTTGGTATGCAAATAGTACCACCGGCGAATACTGCGACAATCTAAGAACACCGGAAATAATCAAGGCTTTCCTGAAAATAGCCTCCATACCTTTGTACACCGAACTTATTCAACCCGAATACAGCCAACTATTAACCTCGATAAGCGCTACTATTTCTGCGGATTGGCCGTCCACAACCATAAATAAGCCATAAAAGATGAAGCACTTAATTATACTGACATTTGCGGCACTGAGCGTATGCTTCGGCCGGGCACAAACAGCGGATGTGGCATCCGAGACATTCCACGCCGATACAATAGCTGTCAAGGGGCACGGACTTGTCATTTTTGACAAGATACCGGATTCGATGGTTATAGCCATCAACTCCGCCAAGAATTGCCAAGACATCACCATATATAATCCCCGAAATCCGGATGTACGCATCGATATGACCTTCAGGCCATCGGCATATTTAGACTTCTCTAAATTCAACGGATCGATATATGATGTAAACAAGATAGTGAGCGGAGCAAGCACTCTAATCGAAGTGTTCAGCGGAGAATACAATGCTTGTCTTCACTACTATTTAAACTCTCCCCTGTACGTCACTGCTGTTGCGAAGGGTATACCTTTGTCTAAGGCCGAATTGGTTAGAGATATAATGCTTAACATTCGGATGTGTCCCGATAGGTCTAATTATAAAAATCGGCTTACTAAAGGCCGCGTAGAAATACGGCAATATAAGGTAAAGCCATTATCACTGAATTAGACCGAACGGATATTCAATTACAAAAAGCTGATACACAATGACACAGCATATCAAGACAATCATCTTGGCATTACTGCCTATAATTTGTCCGGCATTTTCGACAGATGCATCTGCGATATGCTATAGCGACACTGTTGCCGTTTGGAACCAGCTCATCATCTTCGATGAAATTCCGGAGAATATGAAGATTGGCATTACTCCGCACAAAGCCGGCCCATTAGGCATTTGTGTCTATGACCCTGTAAATGCCAACGTGAGCATCACGATGATATTCTTCTCGGAGGTGACCGCCATATTGGAATTTTCACCCGAGTTCAAAGGCAATATCACGGACGTGAATAAAATCGAGCGAGGAGATTTCAAACTCATCGAATTATCCGGAAACGGATACTGGAGCGCCCTACTTAGAAGCAAAGATGGGTTTATCAGGGCCATGGCTTCAAACATACCCATCGAAAAGGCCGACCAAATCCGGGAAATCATGATGAATATTCGAGTCGAAAAAGATACTATCGGATACAAAAATACTATTGGTGGCCATAAGACCAAGTTCAAGGTCGAGATTTTGGAATAAGCCGGAATTAAACCGCCTTAATATTGACGTAAACATCTAAACGACATATCCACTGAAAGCAAACACTGACAGAGCCTATATTACACTAACACTAAGAAATGACAATGCGGAATATCAAGCATATAGCAATGGCGGCTATTGCCGGGCTAATCGCAATTGCGTAAGTGAGAACTGGTAGACGAGCCTCATCACCGTATCGCTCAGTCGCAAGGATTCGGTCCACAAAGGCATATCGCCATTGATAAAGGCACGGAATAACGGCGGTCAACCCAATATTGTCCTAAATAAAAATAGGTAACGATGTAACGTGCGACACCATAGAGC
>CAVEDT010000337.1:964-2436 GCA_963614475.1 Roseburia faecis | reverse complement strand
CGGTCACACATCGTAGGATGGTAGTCGTCGTCCTGAGGGTCATCGGGATACAACGGATCATCGATACCTCTTTCGAGGTCAAATGCTCTTTTATGTACTTGGGGAGGACGCGTATATTCGCAGATTACTCTATTGATATTGTACGATATGGGGCAGAAAGCTTCGCCCAAATTAGGTGTTATAAACTCATCGGTTGCCTGTTTAATTATTAGCTCCTCCAGCTTAGACGCACCTAATGACCAATAACTGAATTGTACTGATCCGGGGATTATAAGACTTTTGTTGCCACACCCGATAGAGTACGTGCGGAACGTATGCTCACCATCTTCTATTATGAGGTTGTCAGCATGTAGCCCGGCATCATATTCTACCTCCTTTACTGCAGACGGGATTGTTACGGTGGCTCCCGGTACAATATACTTCATTGCACCGATGTATTCTACCGTCTTTGGAATATTAATAGCTTTGATGGTGTTTCGCCCCCCACTAAAATTCCCGTTGAATCCTAACACCTTCAGTCCTTTAGGTAATACTATCTCCAAGTCTTCACTTTCGTTCTCCGGATACACCGAAAGCCACATAAACCCGAATACGGGATACTCGGTGCCATTGATGGTGACTTTTTCCGGAATGGTAATCTTTCCCGAATACTTTACACCCTCGTCTAAGTTCGGTATCAGGATTGCTCCGGTATATTTATATATAGAGGAATTTTTATATTTCGGTAGGATATCATAGCTTTTGCCAAATTCATGAACAGCATACATATAATTGCCCACTGTGTACGTCGGAAGACCGTAGAACATTTTGCCCTCCGTTGTTTCAGCATAGCCGAGTATGACTGATAGGAACAATGCCATTGTCATTACGGCTTTTAGTAGTTGCTTAATCATATCTCTATTGTTTTAGAAGTTTATATGTGCTCTCAACCTTACCATCAATTAATAGCGATATAACGCACAAGCCGTTCGGCACATTATTGAGATTCAGCGTACATTGGTTTGTACCCGGGCCAATGGCTATAAGCGGTGCATGGATCGTATTATTGATGTCGGTAACGGTGAAACTCGGTATGTCCACTGAATTGTTAAGTCTGTATGACACGACCGCTGTTTGCGTACCTCTGTCGTATGTCACACCGATAATCCTACCTTTTGGCAACGGCTGCTCCGTTGACCCGGTTACGATTTCACGATATGGTATTTTATTGGGACCGGAGACGACGACTTCGATGGAATCATTCTGTGATAACGTAAACTGGTATTCATCAAGAGATGATGTTTCGGTTATCCGGTGCGTCTGGATACTACCATTACGCAGATTCTTAACGACAAGTTTTGCCGGTAAGTCCGCATTGCTTATGTTTACGGTTAGATGGTTGGACGGAGAAACAAGACAGCTGGCGTTGTATGCCGACGGAACTCTTGCATTGTAGTTGACTGTCGGATCTCCGAATATATGGAAACTTTCAC
>CAVEDT010000337.1:0-954 GCA_963614475.1 Roseburia faecis | reverse complement strand
ATGCACGTGTTCTCCGTAAGGATGCCAATAATAATTATCCCAGAAACCTCCTCCTTGATGCTCTTCGACTCTTAACAACCCCTTTTGCATGATGTCGTATAGACGATACACCGGTTCTCGGTGGATAGAATCTTTCCAGCCTTTGTATTCATATGAATTAGGCCATATTGCATCAACCATACCTAAAAGTAAGGCATCACTATATCCTAACTTTGTGACATTTGTAGACGAGATGACTGCTATGCCACCTGATGTGCGTCGAGACATAGTGCCCGCTATACAATTGGGATACTTCATATGGTCACCCGTGTAGCATCCGATGCTAAATATTAGAGGTGCGCAATTAGTAAACGTTAGTTGACTGAAGTCTATATCTGTAAATTGAAAACCGCTCCATCTGTCACATCCTCCGTGTCCATTATATATGGCGAGGTTGACACCGGAATTGAATGCGTTTGATATGTCCTGTTTTGTTGCATTCCACGGATATTGAGGATACTGTAAGTATGATGGTAGGGGTGTATAGTTATAATCAAAGTCATAGTCCCACACTGTCGGATGGTATCCGGGGTCTGTCGTATATATACGTTCAACGTCAATTTCATTCTTGTCGAGAATCGAATAAATTTCTTCCAGCGTAGGGAGGAATCTTCCGTTATGCTCATCTGTCCAATACCGGGTCGCAAGAAAAGCCTTATTACATATACCAGATGGCGACAATAGTCCCTTCTCGTATTTTATGATCTTTGCAACATTCTTATCTGCGTCTGAAGTGCAATAGACAAGCAGGCGACCATAGGCCACATCAGGAAAGCGGTCTCCACTCCCGTCTAAACACATATATGGGTAATCTGTCGGCGAATCGCGTTTTTCTTCTCCCCAATCGGTAGCTTTGGGATTGCGTTCTTTTAGGGAATATCCGGGGACAATTGCATCTGTGCCCATAATCAATAC
>CAVEDT010000336.1:2005-2456 GCA_963614475.1 Roseburia faecis | reverse complement strand
TGCATTAGCGGTCAAACGGTCAAAAGAGTTGTCCAATGCCGAAATTGTGCCATCTACAGCCACATTTCCTACGGAGGTGCGGAGCATAGCATTACCGTCAAAATTATGTCGGTCGCCGTAGGCGTTTACGTCTACCCGAACATTGCCCAAGCGTGTAATGTCGGCGAGCATCTTGGGCGAAATGCCGAGTTGTGCCTTGTCAAGCATTGCAGCCACCTCGGCGGCACGTATATTGCCCAATAAATGCAAGTCTTTGCAACTGAGCGAATCAATATTGAATCGACCTTGCATAGACAGAGCAAGCCCCGGATGCGAAATTTTGAAGGTGTTTATCGACAAGTCGGATAATGTGCCGTATCCTTCTATTGCAAGGTCGTAGTCTTCGTTCATCGCCTTCAATCCCGGAACCAAGGAACTTAAATCCGAGGGCGTTATATGACTCCCGTCAAGC
>CAVEDT010000336.1:0-1995 GCA_963614475.1 Roseburia faecis | reverse complement strand
TTCTTAAGCATAGCTACGCTGTCGTACCTCAACTTGATATTTCCAAGACGTATATTCGTATTTGGCAAAGCTACATTCAGACGCTGTATTTCCAACGACTTGGGCGTATAAACCACCGTAGTCGTCAAATCATTCAGTTTGAATCCCGAAGCCTCCGTAGCTGCCAAGCGGTCAAGGCGTACGGCAACGCTGTCATTGCCCACTATAGGCAACATCGCCGCCAGCTCCATATCTTTCAGCCTTATATGCTTGGCATTAAAGACATTGGGCGTATGCGGTGCATTGAGTACATCGTAACGCAAGTCGGCATGGCGTATGTCCACGCTTCCGATGGACAACTGTATGCGGCTCGGCAGCTTTTGTTTTTGCTTAGGTTTCAGGCGTTTGATGATGCCGGCGATATTTAGCGGCGACTTGTCTGTAGCCTTATATATATTGGCTTTAAGTCCGTCTATGGCGGCATAATCCACTGCGATGCGTCCAGTACTCAAGAAGTACGACAGCTCGAAACGCGCATCTATATCGTTGATTTCAAGCGCTTTTTTCCCGAAGTCATCTTTTACCGAAACGTCTTCAATGGATATGGTATTGAACGGTTCGAAATGCACCGCACCTACGGACACTTCCGTACCCAATAGCAGCGTAAGTTCGACTTCCGCCGCATGGCGAAGTCGCTCTTGTGCCCATGGCGCCGACATCGCCATATACAAGCCTACCGGCACCACCACACCCAAAAGTATGGCGGCAACAATCACCGCGCGTATTATTCTATAGGCACGAATCATCGTCTGTCGCTATTATTATACGAAGTTACGCATTTTTTCGTTATTCAGGCCGTCCGGACAACGACAAATATGCACTCAACAGTGTTTTTTTGAACGTTTTTAATATTACCCGAGTTCTCCCGCATATTGTCCGATACGGTGAGACATCAGACGCTTTTTTATAAACGTACCGAATTACGCCTTAAACTTAAGTTGCGAGAAGTGATGCTTGCCTCTTAAGTAATACTGTACCAATATATTGACCTGCGTATCGGAGCGTGTATCCAGCAAGTCTGTCTCTGGATGTTCGGTATAGTTCCACCTCATACGCTTGAAGTCCCGGTGTGCACGCAGTACCGCCCCGGCATTTTTGAAATCGAAGCCGGCGACAAATTTACACCAAGCTATGGCGTCAAGCAGACGGCGACGGAACAATTTGCCGCGACGTGTACTATCCGGCAGGTTTTTGTGCAGCAGCAACAGATTGTTGCGGAAGTTCAGATACGTCTTACGAGGATTGGACGCCGGCAGCGACCCTCCGCCAAGATGGAACACATGCGAGGTCGGCACAGCTACAATATCATATCCGGCAAGGTGTACTCGCCAGCATAAGTCTATTTCCTCCATGTGCGCAAAAAAACGCTCGTCAAGTCCTCCTACGCTGACGTACAGCGCGGTTCGTATACACAAGGCGGCACCCGTAGCCCAAAAAATCGGCATTTCGGCATCGTACTGACCGGTGTCCGGTTCGCAGGTGCCGAATATGCGTCCTCGACAATACGGGTAGCCGTTGCGGTCTATCATACCGCCGCAAGCACCTGCATATTCGAAGGTATCTCGCCGAGTATCACTTATGATTTTTGGTTGTACGGCACCCACTCGTGGATGTGTATCAAGGTATTGTACCAATGGTGTCAGCCACCCGGCCGGTGTGCTGACATCGCTATTAAGCAGCACCACGTATTCGTAGTGCCCGTGCAGGGCCTCTATGGCGCGATTATACCCACCTGCATACCCGTGATTTTCATCGAAGTATATCGTGTCTACCTGGCCCGCGAACTCGGTCTCGAGCAGTTGTCGCGACCCGTCCGTCGAGCCGTTGTCGGCTACGATAACTCGGCCGAAAGCAGCATCTGTCCCGGAAACAACATCGGGCAGGTAGCGGCGCAACAGGGCTTCGCCGTTCCAATTGAGGATAACGACAGCGCATTTTGCGCCGGTAGTGTTGTTT
>CAVEDT010000335.1:0-2458 GCA_963614475.1 Roseburia faecis | reverse complement strand
CAAGATTCAGAGGTTTCTGGCTCTTGTCTTCTGCGCTGATGATAACGTAGTTGGTAGCGGAAGCTGCGTTAGGGAAGCTGGTATTAACGAGTACGTTGCCGGCGTCATCGATAGCGATGCCGGTGCCGAGACCTTCCACGGTTGCGTATTCTTCAACGTTGCCGTCTTTGTCGATTGTCATAACCTTACCGGCACCCTTGTCGTTGAAGTATACCTTACCACCGAAACCTGCACCAAAGCGTGCATTGTTGTGGTCCATAGTGTAGGTCTTGTACCAGTCAGTCTTGACTGTGATGCCGTCTGCCATAGCGGGAGCAGCGACTGCTGCAACGGCTGCGGCCAGCATAATGTTGCGTAAAGATAATTTCATACTGTGAAATTGAGATTAGTTATTAGATATAGAATGTTGTTTTTGCTCTACTTATAGGGTGTAATTGCACGTCAATCAAACGATTAAAGGCCGATGCGGAGTGCATCCGGCGGCCTGTCGCGCAATAATTGCCGTAAAGGTAGCCATTTTTTCGCGCTCAGAGACAACGGCAAGCCTCGAAGAGGTCACTATTTAACTATTTTTAGTCTTTTTTAAACCACTAAGCACCGTATTGACCTGCCGAAACAGTGCACTCCTCTATAGCTGAGCAGTTACAGCCGTCAGACGCCGTATTCCGCAGCTCAGGAAGCGAGCGGCTATGCCCCACCCTTACGTCGTGCAACTGCGGCCGAAGACTTGGCCGCACGTCGGGTCAGCATCACACCTATAACGGTCAGCGCGGCACTGGCGCCTACCAATATATAGGATGTCGCGGTGCCACTCGTACCCACGACATTAATATCGACGGCACCGGCGCAATGGCGCGAAATGATGTATATGGCATTATTGAGCACGTGCATGGCTACCGGCAGCCACAGCGAGCCGCTCCACAGCAACAGGTAGCCGAAGAAGGCTCCCAGCAGTAGACGCGGCACAAATCCGAAGACCTGCATGTGCATGGCGCTGAACAGCGCCGCAGCCACCCAGACGGCCACTCCGGCGTGCCACCGGCAGCCGACAAAGAGCCGCTGAACCATACCGCGGAAGAAGAGTTCTTCGCTAAATCCGGCAAGCACGGCCACGATGAGCAGATTCATTATCAGCGACCCGATGTCCGCAGAGCCAAGCATGGCTTCGGTAGTGCGTGCCGCCGTTTCTTCGAGCTCGCGCAAGGATGCGGCTATGCCCTCGGGCAGCGGCAGCGAGGCGTTGGCTTCTATCACCCAATTCATGGCCGGGATGCTGACAATCATAGTTAGTGCGGCCAAGTATACCGCCCTCCACCGAGGAGCATTGTCCACGGCAAGAAAGCGGGCGGGCAGACGCGTCAGCAGTACGGCCACGATGACGGCCGGCAGTACAAACAGCAGCATATCCTGCATTACGGCGGCTATGCGCAACATCCGCATATTGTCCGCGCCGAAAGCGCCGCGCATCAGCTGCAAGGCCAGTGCCGTAATCACATAAAACAGCACGGTGACGCATACGGCCAGCATCAGTCGGCGACCGGGCGTCAGCGACAACGTCGGCACTGATGTCTTATTTGTCTTCATATGATATTATTGTATTCTTTTGAGGGGGTGTACTCTAACGGATATTATGGCTATTATATAGCTATTATGGCTATTATAGCTATTATGGCTATTATATAGCTATTATGGCTACTATAGCTATTATAGCTGCTATACTGTCAGGAGGCGAAGAAGTTGCGGTGGACGATGCGGCGGATGGCCACGGCATTGGCGCAGGTCAGCAGCGCCACGATGACTACGCCGGCGCATATCGCGGTCCACGGCCCGGCGGGAGCCATACCGATATCGGCAAGGCGGGGCGACCACCACGAAGCGGCGGTCAGTGCGGCAGCCAGCGACAATACAAGCACCCCGGCATTCACCGTCCCTATCAGCAGATAGTACGGACGCGCCACCTGTCCGGGCGAGTAGCCCAACAGCATCAGGTCATGCAGCTTTTGCTTATTCTTTTGCAGCAGCAGATAGATGCTGAGCATCAGTATAAAGAAGGCCAACAGCGAGATAATCACGCCCACGGTGAGGACTATGGTGGTGACTACGCGCAGGAAGTACGCAGCCTTGGAGTTGTCGGCCTTGTCTCCGGCAATTTCGTATCCGTGGCGCTTGATATACTTGGCTATGGCCGGATCGCCGGCTGTATTGGCTTCGATAATCAGGCGCGAGGGGTTGCGACGGTCGCCGGGGGCGGCATAGCGGGCGTTGGCCCAGTCAAGGAAGGACTGCGGCACGGCTATGGTGTTGAGGCGTGACGAGAACCCGACGATGCGTGCCGGCAGTGTTTCGTGCAAGCCGTTGCCACTCAGCGTCATGGTCATAGGCACGGTGCCGATAAGGCCCTCGGAGAGTTGAGGCATATTGCGCGTGGTGGCAAAACCGAAGTTGTACAGTGTCAGGT
>CAVEDT010000334.1:0-2498 GCA_963614475.1 Roseburia faecis | reverse complement strand
GTTCTTCAACATCCCCGTCGACCATCTGTACGCATCCTCGGTATTTATCCCCTATATCCAATCGCTCAAACTCGAAGATTTGGTAATTGCGACACCCGACGTAGGCGGCGCAAAGCGTGCCAACTCCTATGCCAAATATCTCGGTGTTCCGCTGGTTCTGTGCCACAAGCAGCGAGCCAAAGCCAATGTAGTCGAACACATGACCATTATCGGCGACGTCAAAGATAAGAATGTCATTCTGATTGACGATATGGTAGACACGGCCGGAACAATAGCCAAAGCAGCAGACCTGATGATGGCCAATGGTGCCCGTAGCGTACGTGCCGTTGCATCTCACGCCATAATGAGCGACCCGGCCACACAACGCGTAATGGATAGCGCTCTTTGCGAGATGATTTTCACGAATTCAATCCCGTACAGCAAGGAATGTTCCAAGTGCCACATCATTTCCATCGCCGGCATCTTTGCAGACACCATACGCCGCGTACACGAAAACCGCTCCATCTCCTCGCAATATCTCATCAAATAACACCCACCACCCTGCATCTGATTGCCTATGACTGACAGTCGCAAGGGGACAAACGCGCAGCGTCCGGTAATATACCAGATGCTGCCGCGTTTATATACCAACTATTGTCCCAACCCCATACCGGGAGCACCCATCACCAAAAACGGCTGCGGAAAGCTCAACTCAATTACAGACACCATAATCCGCGATATTGCATCCCTGGGCGTCACACATATATGGTACACCGGTATCATCGAGCATGCCCACGACGCAGACTACACCCGCTACGGTATACGACGCGACAATCCGTATATCGTCAAAGGTCGCGCCGGCAGTCCTTATGCGATCACCGACTACTATGATATAGACCCGGACTTGGCTGAACACGTGCCTGCACGTATGGCCGAATTTGAAGCGCTGATACATCGCACACATGATGCCGGGTTGAAGGCTATCATTGACTTTGTACCAAACCACGTAGGACGTCAATACCATAGCGATGCAGCACCGGAGAGCATCAAAGGTCTTGGAGATGGAGACAATAAAGAAATGTTTTTCAGCCCGGGCAACAATTTTTATTACATTACACGTCAGCAATTTGCGCCACAAGGCGTATACCTTGGAGAACCGGGCTCGACTGACGCCTACGTTGAATTTCCGGCACGGGCATCCGGCAACGATTGCTACACAGCATTTCCAAGCCGTAACGATTGGTATGACACCGTCAAGTTGAACTATGGCGTTGACCCCTGGAACGGCTCCAAGCACTTTGAGCCCATACCCGATACATGGCACAAGATGCTAGATATTATGATGTTTTGGGCCGGTAAAGGCATCGATGGAATGCGCTGTGATATGGTGCACATGGTGCCGGCCGAGTTTTGGAATTGGGCCATTGCGCAGGTCAAACACCGCTATCCGCATATCATATTCATTGCCGAAATATACGATGTAGCTTTATACCGTCAATACATCCACTATGGCGGATTTGACTACCTCTACGACAAAGTGACATTATATGACACCCTGCGCAATATCGTTACCGGCAGCGGCACATCGGCAGCGGCGCTGACCGGCTGCTGGCAAACCGTGGATGACATTCGCGACCACATGTTGCATTTTCTCGAAAACCACGATGAGCAACGTTATGCGTCGCCCCAATTCGCCGGACGTGCCGACACCGTTCTTCCGGCATTAGTCGTAAGCGCTACTTTCGACCGCGGTCCCATGATGATATATATGGGACAAGAACTTGGCGAACAAGCCCTTGACGCCGAAGGATACAGCGGACATGACGGACGCACAACCATTTTCGACTATTGGAGCATCGAAAAAATACGTCGCCATTTAGCCAAGGGAACTTGCCGCGGTAGGCTTACCGCCGACGAGAAAAAATTACGTCAGACTTACGCCAAAGTCCTGCGTCTATGCAACGGTAGCCCGGCTATAAACCACGGGAATTTCTTTGACCTGATGTATGTCAATTACGACAACCATGGCATAAATCCGCACTATCACTATGCGTATATGCGTGGCGATGGCAATGAGACATTCCTTATCGTATGCAATTTCAGTAGCATTGATGCCGACATCAAAGTGAATGTACCTCGTGCAGCATTCGATTATTTGCACCTACGACCGGGTCGTTATAATGCAACCGAAGCTCTATCCGGCGAAAAAACGGCTCTCGATATGCAGCCGGATAGTCCGGTATCCCTTCACGTCCCGGCTCATGGGGCCACTCTTTGGCGAATGAGCATCTGACAGATACGCTAAGTCGCATTCGAATTCTTAAACTTCAACCCTGCAACCGACATCGGAGGCGAGGTTGAATCATATATACCGGTATTTATCACTTGAACGTCAAAAATCAGGCGTATAAGCCAAAAACCATATATAAAAAAGTAAGCATCCGAAACAAGCCGACTTGTCAGGCAATATTGTCCTAAATAAAAATAGGTAACGATGTAACGTGCGACACCATAGAGCA
>CAVEDT010000333.1:995-2510 GCA_963614475.1 Roseburia faecis | reverse complement strand
CCAAAAGCGTCATAGGCTCGAATAGCATATTCGAAGTCGCCGGTATTGCCGTGTGTATGCTCAAACATTACTTCACCGTCCGGGTTTTCCGAATAAAACGGAGGTGCATAGGGGCGCTTGTTTACCTTGCTCCATTCCGAGGTGCCTACCGGACGCGTATAGATGTCGAATGTGCCGTTGATAGTATCATTCCACGACAAGCATACACTACCCTGACCCAGCAGCGAGTCCGTTATTTGAATATCGTACGGTTGCGGTTTGTATTTTTCGTTCTTGATATGCTCCACCTGCGCCGGCATTATGAAGAATCGTCCGGTGGTGTCCGCAACGGAAGGCATTACGAAATACGAGTATGTTTTACCTTTTTTAGCCGTCTTGTCCACATATCTCAGAGCCATAGCCTGCGCAAGATCGGGACGCCATTCGGCCGCAAGATATGCAGCCATCAAGCGCGTCTTCTGATCCTGCTCCATCTCGACAAAAGCGCCGATGGTTCCGGGTTCGTAAGGCGCCATTTCGGGCGTCATATCACCTCCGCCGTATATCGATCCCATAGCCATATAGGCCAGCGAATCGACCGTGTCGGGATAGCATCGCTTGAAGTTCTCGAGCGAAAGCGGTTTAAGCCCCTTGGCAAGCGTGTCGAGTGCGAAGCCCGGAGCATCATCCTCCACACGGTATACATCATAGCCGCAACGGTTGAGATATTCCCACTCGGGATACGACTGCACTGCCCATCGGAGGACTACGCTGTCTCCGTATGCACGACCTATGGCCTTGATGTAAACATACATATTCTCCTCATTACGATACGAGGTGTCCGCCTTGAGCGTGCCGAGCGGGTGCGTACCCGGCAGTTGCGAGCGATAGTCGCTATCGTATCCGGTTGTGTCCTCAGCCACAGCCGCGCCTTGGCTCCCGGTGTTCAGAGACTGTGCCATGCCATAAGCCAACGGCGCTGCCACAGCTGCCACGATGCCCCAGAGAGTTGAACGCATATATCGTTTTGTGTCTTTTACCATATTCTTATTTGATTGAAAGTTCCTTTAAGATCAGCGTTTGGGTGTTGTTCTTGTAAGAGTGCCGCGTTTGGTACCGCCACTCTGTGTCGTATTGGAAGTGCGCAAGGTCTTCATCAGTTCGGCATAAGTTTTCTTATACGTTCTGTAGAAGAATCTGTACGGTTCGTTGATTTCCTTATCTGCCTTGCCTTCAAATACAGTCCACTGAAGTGTCCGGAAGTTCCAGGCATTCACGCGATAGCGCGTAAACCAGAATTCCATAGAGTTGCTTTCGGCAGTCTTATCGGCATTGAAGCCTACATGCGCCCAGGAGCTCCGATATTTGCCATCGGATACACTGCTCGCATCGGTCATTGAGGAGTAGTATATTCTGCGGCCGATAGTAGACGTCATGTGATCTCGTCTGGATGACGATGGATGCACCAGTTGCACATCGGGGTTGTTCTGTATACGAGGATGCAGTGCGGCATTTGTTACTTCAAATGTCTTGTTG
>CAVEDT010000333.1:0-985 GCA_963614475.1 Roseburia faecis | reverse complement strand
TCAATCGGCCAAGTGAAGCGGCATTGTATATCAGCGCGTATTGATATGCGGGAAGTCGCAGTGACAGTCGATTGTACTTGCCCGAGAAGTTGTATGTATGTCCCTTCCAGCATGCAAGCCAATCTCTCATATCAGACTTGGACAAGTTCCTATTTGTCTGCTGCGGTATTCCTTCAGACGCAATACCGCAGGCTGTATACAGGTCACTGAACAGCTCGGCATAGGCTCTTTCGGTCAGCGGTATTCCGGTGATGAGTCCGGCGGTATTTTCGCCCACCATGCTACGTTCGAGCGTAGTGCTTCCGCCATAGAGCGGCCAAAGCGTTCCATAGCTCTTGAATATTCGCTTGCGATCCATGGTCACGGCCTCTCGAATTGAGGCATATCCGTTGCTTATCTGATATTTGGCATTAGCCAATCCAAGCAGTCCGAAGTTCCACGTACCGTAAGGTGTGGTCATATACATGGACTCGGGAGATTGAATTCGGAAATCGAGGTTAGACGAAGCCGATACGTACTTCGGCCCGCCGATAAAGAAGTAGTTGCTCAAATAGCTGATATACATGAACGGGTCATCGGCCACGCGGTAGCGTCTGTAACCGTTTACGTCTATGTAAGCAAACTTGCCCTTCGGAGAATCCGACCCTATAAAGTCTTCGTCGGTCCAAGGGTTCAGTGCCAGGTTATCGCCGATAGACTGCAACGACATCTTGTTCAGACGAACGCCCAAGAATGGCTTGAAATACGTTTTAGGCGATTCAAACAATTCGTCGGCAGTGGCCTTATCAAAGGCAGTGACACGAATCGAAAGCAGGTCTTTTTGGCGATGTACATCAACCATACCCTGACTCTTCTTATATATGGTGACACGATAACGCCCGGCGCCGCCGGTGATGGTATCTACTCTTTGACCGCTACGACTGTTTATTCCGTAATTATCTTCGTCTTCATTGGAGGACATATCAAAGTAGTCTATCTTGGCCAC
>CAVEDT010000332.1:0-2511 GCA_963614475.1 Roseburia faecis | reverse complement strand
GCCAATGAACACACGTCTGCGTATAATCACGATAGCATGCGCCACCCTTTGGACCACGGTTTCCGTGGCTCAAACTCCGGCAACAGCTACCGAACCCGACAGCGTTGACATCGTGCGCGAACTCAACAACTCGGGGCATATACACATCACCCAACCGGCAGAGTTGCAACTGCGCTCAAACACTACAGAAGAAACCGCCGGCGACAATTCGGGCGTATCGCGTCCTCGCGGCGGCACAGGCTTCCGCGTTGAAGTCTTTGCAGACAATAACGTGCGCACCGCCAAGTCACGCGCTACGGCCAAACGTCGCAACCTGATGGCTCGTCTGCCGCAATATCGCGTGTATCTGACATTCCAATCTCCGTATTGGCGCGTACGCGTGGGCGACTTCCGCACTCGCGGCGAAGCCGAAGGAGCGATGGCCGAAATACGGCGCATATTCCCCTCTTATTCGTCTGACCTGCGCATAGTGCGCGACCGTATCAACAAATAATGAACCAGACCAAAGACAACAAGCAACATATCATACCGGACGCCACGCCACAGGTAAACGAAATCGCCGACCACATCCACCGCATCCTCGAACTATTGGGCGAAGACCCGCAACGCGAAGGTTTGGTGAAAACACCTATGCGTTACGCCAAAGCTCTATGGTTTCTCACCCAGGGCTACCGGCAGGACGCCGACGAGGTCATCAATCAGGCAATATTCGAATACGCCGGGTCAAAGATGATAGTCGTCAAGGACATCGAGTTTTATTCGATGTGCGAACATCATATCCTACCCTTCTTCGGCACAATGACCATAGGCTATATACCCAACGGCAAAATGGCCGGGTTGAGCAAATTGGCCCGTCTTGTGAATGTATATGCCCGCCGCCTACAAGTACAAGAACGGCTGACAGCTCAAGTGTGCGCAAAGGTTTCAGAAGCATTGGGCGCTCGCGGTGTCATCGTACATTGCAACGCACACCACTTGTGCATGAAGATGCGCGGCGTCGAAAAGCAGGAAGCCACCACCACAACGCTGGACTACTGCGGAGCATTCGCCGAAGACTCGGAACTGCGCCGCGAGTTTTTGGATGCCATACATCAATAAAGTGTAGTTAGACAATACAGTCCACGGATCAAGTAATCGTACTGCAGCACAAAACATGGGACGACTTATAGCCATAGACTTCGGGCGCAAGCGTTGCGGCATTGCCGCCACTGACACCCTGAGACTTATCGCCAATCCGGTGGATACCATACCCACGGCTCAATTGACGTCCTACATCAAAGCATACATTGCAGCCAATGACGTCGATGCCGTAGTCGTCGGACTACCCAAGCAGATGGACGGGACGCCCAGCGATTCGACACGCTACCTGACCCCGGCCATCAATCGTCTGCGCAAAGAAATAGCCCCCATACCCATAGTGTTCTACGACGAACGCTTCACTTCGGTATTGGCACATCGAGCAATGATTGACGGCGGGATGCCCAAAATGGCACGACGCGACAAAGCCGTGGTCGACAAGATTTCGGCAGCAATAATCCTCAACGATTACTTGTCTTCTGCATCCGGCTCGGCAGATATCGGTATCCAAGGATAAAACCAACCTATATAATGTCGAATGTGAAATAAGGGACAACAAATAAGGGACAACGCCGATTCCGGGAAAACCATCACATAAGACAAAAACTGACGACAAGGCATACGCCGGACATACGATAAGACATACAACAATACAAATATACATACAATGACACTACCTATATACTTGTTGGGCCAGCCGGTGTTGCGCAAGCAATGCGAAGACATCACGCCCGAGTATCCCGAGCTGAAAAAACTCGTGGCCGACATGTTCGAGACCATGTATGCCAGCGAAGGCGTAGGCTTGGCCGCACCGCAGATAGGCCGCGCCGACCGCATCGTTGTCATCGATGCCTCGCCCGTAGGCGATGTATTCCCCGAATGCGTTGACCGCCGCATGACGCTCATCAATCCGCGCGTGACCGTGCTCGACGGCGAAAGCATCAGCCGCAGCGAGGGATGTCTCAGCCTCCCCGGCATTGCCGAAGACGTCAAGCGCGTCGAGCATATACGTCTGCAATGGTTAGACGAAGACTTCAAAGAACACGATGAAGAGATCTCCGGATACCTGGCACGCATAGTCCAGCACGAATGCGACCACCTCGACGGTAAAGTCTTCACCGACCACTTGTCCGCAATAAGACGCCAACTGATACGCGGACGTCTCAACAATATTCTCTCCGGACGCGTACGCGTTGACTATCCGGTACGGTTTGCCAAACCGCACCGCCGTTAAACTTACGTACACACAGCCGCATCCGTCAATTATTGACCGAAGGCATATACCGACGTAAGCGAACTCGGCATATACGGACGACACGCGCCGCCCTCACCACCACGATTCATCAACCACACAAACCACACATACAATGGCTGACGACAAAAAAGTTATATTCTCTATGGTGGGCGTCTCCAAGACCTATCCGCCACAGAAAC
>CAVEDT010000331.1:0-2524 GCA_963614475.1 Roseburia faecis | reverse complement strand
TCCCATAGCAGGTACTTGTCAATATCGATTTCGGATACGACATTGATGCCATGTTTTTCTATTTCGGACTTGGCTCTTGCTCGTTCACTTTCATTGCGTTTGTTCTGCTGTCTTATTGCAGCTCGCATATTTGCGTCGTTCAGTTCGCGCCCGAGCTCGATATGCACTTCTGTGTCGCGGTCAATTATGCCCTTGTTCAGCAAGGCGTTGACCACGTGGCGGATACGGTGCAACGAGCGCATTGCCATCGGGTTACGTATTGCAGATATACACGGAGAGCCGAGACGCATTCGTCCTCGGTCGTCGGGGCGAGCATGCGGATATGTCTCGAGATCTGACGGATGATATAAGCGGTTGAGCGTTTTTTTGTCTATGTGATATTTTTCGGCAAGGAAATTCTTGAGCCATTGGTACATAGTGCACTCGCAAGTTTTTTTGTCGTAGCCGTTGAGACATCCGATGGCCATGTCTACTGCCGCATTGCGCATATCGTCATTGTCTCGCACGTATGCCGGTAAGACAGCGTCTATATTGGCAAGCATTACGGCATACGAATATATCATGCCACCACGCATATACGGCAGTATCTTGCGTATCACCTTGAGGCTTAGGGATGCGTATGCGCTTACCATCTTGATTCCGGCAACTTTTTTTGCCGTGTCGCCATCTATTCCGAGGTTTGCTTCGAGCCAGGCTTCCAGCTTGTCGTCGTTATCGAAAAATGTCAGCGCATGCCAGACATCATTCACCTTGCCGTCGAGGCTTTTGCCTTCACCTTTTGCATACTGTGCATCGATTACGGCCTTCCAGTCCGGCCCCAGAGCTGCAACCATTCCGGCCGTGAACGGCGAACCGGAGATGCCCATATCCATCGGATAGTTGAACAGAATGTCCTTGTCGCCATCTGTCTTGTAGTATCCGTAGCACTTCTTGCCATACTTTTTGATGTATGGTTTGGCAAGTTCTTTGGCTATATCTTCGAAGTCAAAGTTAGACTTTGATTTGCGGAGGAACAATGGTGTTATCAGTCGTCGTTCATCCTCCCAAAGCGGCCGCAGCATATCGTCGTCAGGTGTCTTCATCCTTATCTGATTTATGGTCTGCAGCATACGCATTTCTTCAAAGTCGGGATGACTCATCTGACATCTGGCTTTTGTAGGCTCGAAGAGGCAATGCCCCACGGTGTGTTTCTGCGATTTTAGCGGCCTTTGGTCAAACAGCACATGCTCAAGGCGTTTGACAGTGTCTTCGTCCAACTCCTGGCGGCGACATATCGCATGAAACCTTATATAGCTTCTCAAAATATTCGGCAAGGTATTCGCATCCTTCAGCCTCCATTTTTTGAGACAATTCCGATATGGCTTCTTTGACCTTGCCTTTTTCATCGTCATTGGATTGATCCTTACGGTTCGAGCGAAATCCGCGCCGTTGAGCTATGTGATAGAGTGCTCGGCCAAGGATATAACGTTGTACTTCCTGTGTCAAATCCAACTTTTCGTGCAGACAGATTACGCGATACCGGTAAGGCGTAATTGCATTGTCGTCATCCGTCTCCAACCACTGCATAAATTCGGGCGTGGCCGGATAGACTTTTTTGAGGCGCCATTGCGATAATAATTCGGCCGAAAGCGATGGGCACCATCCTAATTCGTTCAAAATGTGCAAGAGGCGTATTTTGCGCAGTTTACGTCTGTAAAAGCTGCGTCTCATTGCCCGATGGGACGTGCGTTCCGCCGCTTTGGATACTTCGCTGCCTTTTTCCTCCTTTACGCCTTCGGTGAATATGTGCACGCCGCTGTCTACCAACGAGCATTGGTCTCCAAGGCGGTCTATAACAGCCCATCCGATGCTATTAGTGCCGGTATCCAATCCGAGGATACGTTTTTTTTCGTTATATTCCATATCGTTTGTTTTAGGGATATTATTAAACGGGTTCAAATCATCCACAGTGTTGATTTGTTAAATAATGCCAAATTTACTAACTTTTTTTGGACAGCCCAAATTATAGGACTAAATTTGTCGCAAGATAAGTCAAATCCTACATCTTATCGCAATAAGGCAGTAATTGCCGAAGGATTACATCCTATGCCCTCGCTTCGGTGAGGGCAATTTTTTTATAAACAGATATTGCCCTAAATATAATAGATAGAGCAAACTCCAATAAGCTAACTGCACACCGAAAATCGGGTAAGGATTTCCGGTGTGCAGTCCGCTTTTTTTGGGCGCTTCAATCGCGCGAGATTTCTTGGAGTGGTACCTTAAAGATGGCCTGTAAATGTCACTTAGATACCTTTATGAGTAAACTTTACGGGACTCAGCGGAAAGTGCTGTCCCGGGGAGGTCAGCGGAGGAGGAGGGGGGTGGTGCGGCGGGAGCCGTCGGCGTAGATGTCGGTGCGCAAAATGAATGTGGAATGCCCGGATAATGTGGAATGCCCGGATAATGTGGAATGTGGAATGTGGAATGTGGAATGCGCTACTGTAATGCCGGATGATGAGGCGGTGGTGCCGGCACTGTTGGGGGC
>CAVEDT010000330.1:0-2534 GCA_963614475.1 Roseburia faecis | reverse complement strand
CGCCACTACAGCCCAAGTCATCGAAAGCATTCTCGCCATAGATATGCGCGGACGCACCGTGATTGATATGGGTACCGGCACTGCAATATTGTCCATATTGGCAGCTATGCGCGGAGCAAAATCAGTGACAGCCATCGAAATAGATGGCTTTGCATACGCCAATGCAATCGAAAACGTCGACATTAACGGTGTCAGCAATGTCGTGAACCTAATCAACGGAGATGCCTCCGCCTTGTCAGGAGTCGAACCCGCCGACATATTTCTTGCGAACATCAACCGCAACGTCATACTCGGAGATATCGAGGCCTACGCCTCTCATCTACGTGCCGGCGGACTAATGATTCTCAGCGGTTTCTATGAAGATGATGTTCCAATGATTGAAGCAGCGGCACATCCCCTGGGTCTTGTAACCGAAGCCATGCGTAGCCGTGACAAATGGACGGCCCTAACCTTGCGCAAACATTCTTAAACGCACATGAATACGATAAAAACCATAATATCAGCTGTCGCAATGATATGTTGCGGCACAATGGTATACGCACAGAACGCCAAACCGGGCGATATTGCTCCGGGACGAGTTCGCTTTGCTTGGGGTGCGGACATCAACGGCAGCGTTGACCTCAGCGAACACGATATGTCATCTCTCGGTATCGAGGCAATGTTCGGCATCGAGTATCGATGGATAAGATTTCTCGGCATCGGAACACAAGCCGATGTCATGGTAAGCAATTCGTCTCGATCGTTTCCGTTGACACTGAATTTCCGCACCGATTTCAGCAGCAGTCGCCGACGCCTGCTGTTTATGGATATACGCAGCGGTATGGCCCTCAATTATCTCAATGGCGACCGAAATGAAACGGATCCTTATGTCAGTGGTGGCATAGGTGTCACACTGGCGCACAAATCCACCTACAGCTCTCATTTTATTATCGGATACACGTATCTGGGGCAAAAGCAATGCTATTATGGTGAAAGGCTTCGCGATTGCCCCGGCATAAGCTACGCCACCATTCGTTTCGGCGTCACCTTTTAATGGCTTCATGCCACTATCCAAAGCATAAAATACAGAATTGCGATGAACAAGATTCTTGCGACAATAATAGCGACAATTGCCACTACAACAAGCATATATGCCTCGGACGACATCCCGACATGTATCAATGTGGCGGCTGACAGTATTTCAATTTCCACGGCAGATGCTGCGCAACAAGTTGCGTGGAAGCACGTGGCTTCAAGACTTGATTCACTGGAGCATCATACATCATCCTCGGTAGTGCGTATACTCCATATCGGAGACTCGCACATTCAGGCCGAATTTGTCACCAACGCCCTACGCGCAATGCTACAAGACACGTATGGTAATGCCGGACGCGGATTGGTGTCGCCGTTGCGTCTTGCCGGGACCAATCAGCCTGTAGATTACACGATTACCGCTCCGGATGCCTCCGATTGGCGCAAAACGCGATTGCTGAAGTTGCCTTGGGATGCCACTCCCGGCGTAACCGGTATTGCGGCACAACCTATTCGTGCCACCACCGCGACCATTAAGACTCTCGGATTAGGGCATAACATCAAACAAGCTACCATACTAACAGCCAATGGCGATAAGACATATTCTTATGCCTCACCACAAGACAGCATCAGCGTCAATCTCGACGCTAATGAATCCTTGTATGGAGCTATACTCGAAAACGGTCAACCGGGCGTGCTGTACTCTGCAATAGGCAATAACGGTGCTTGTTTCACCGACTATCTGCTCATACCCGATTTTGTAAAAGACACCGAGGTATTCCGTCCGAATCTAATCATATTATCTATGGGTACTAATGAGGGGTTCTCGTGTATGACAGACACCGAAATACAGCGCTGTACCGCCGACCTTATTCGACTGCTGCGCAATGCTCATCCCACGGCTGCGATGCTTGTGCTTACGCCAATGGAATGCCAAATCAATCGTAACCATGGATACCGCCCATTGTCACCCTATTATGACATAAACGAACATGTGGCCGATGCAGCCCGCCTTATTTCGGATGTTGCCAAAGGGCAAGGCGTGCCTGTCTGGGATTTCTACGCTATCGCCGGAGGCCATGGCGCATCCAATCATTGGATTGAATCCGAACTCTTCAGCAAAGACCGTATACACCTCAATGCAGCAGGATATCGGTTACAGGCTCGCTTAATGTACGCAGCACTGCGTTCAACCCTTAGCAAGTAGTCTCGCGACTACAACAAGAAGACCATTCGCTTGTCGAACCTATTTGCAAAGCGCCCAAGCGACTTCCATAGAACAATTTACCCTTGTCTCAAACATCTGCGACAAGGGTAAACTATTTATATGCAGACGGCCTGTTTTGTTCCCCTTGTCTCAGACACACTTTGGGGAACAGTATCATCGTATCAAAGCGAAAAGCAGTAAGCATCCGAAACAAGCCGACTTGTCAGGACAAAAAAAATCTCGCGGGATTACTCGCGAGAATTTTTGTAGTAGAAGGGCAGCATTTGTTTTATTCGTTCCGGCGGAGTGTCATCGT
>CAVEDT010000329.1:0-2546 GCA_963614475.1 Roseburia faecis | reverse complement strand
GATATGGGTTCCCAGCGGCATTGAGCACCGTATTCGTGTAGCAGTCGATATTGAATGACTTCGAATTGCAGTTGTCCGACCGTACCGATGATTTTGCGTCCGTTGAATTGGTTGGTGAAGAGCTGCGCCACACCTTCGTCCATAAGTTGATGTATACCTTTTTCAAGCTGTTTGGATTTCATCGGGTCGGTGTTTTCGATGTACTTGAACATCTCGGGCGAGAAGCTTGGCAAGCCTTTGAAGTGAAGTTCGCGCGAGCCCTCAACGAGTGTATCGCCGATTTTGAAGTTGCCGGTATCCGGTATGCCTACGATGTCGCCCGGGTATGCTTCGTCCACAATACTCTTTTTCTGGGCCATAAATGCGGTGGGGGCGGCGAATTTCATTACCTTGCCCGTGCGCATCTGCTTGTAGTTATGGTTGCGATGGAATACGCCTGAGCAAACTTTGACAAAGGCTATGCAACTGCGATGGTTGGGATCCATATTGGCGTGTATCTTGAATACAAATCCGCTGAAATCCGGGTCTTCCGGCCTTACGGTGATATTCTCGGCGGTGACGACCGGGCGAGGTGAAGGAGCTATTTTGACGAAGCAATCGAGCAATTCTTTGACACCGAAAGTGTTAAGTGCCGAGCCGAAGAATACCGGCGCCATTTGTCCTGCCAAGTATTGTTCGCGATCGAAGTCCGGGTATACACCTTGTATCAGGTCCAGGTCTTCGCGCAGTTTGGCGGCATCCACCGGACCTACGGCGGTGTCTATGGCCGGGTCGTTGACATCTGTGATTTCGACGCGTTCGCTGACTTTCTGTTTATTGGGCGTGAATAGGTCGAGCGTATTTTCGTAAATATTGTACACTCCCTTGAAGTGTGCGCCTATATTTATGGGCCAACTGAGGGGGCGTACTCCGATTTTGAGCTCGGCTTCGAGTTCGTCCAATATTTCAAATGGGTCTCGGCCTTCGCGGTCAAGTTTATTGACGAATATTATGACCGGGGTACGTCGCATGCGGCAGACTTCCATCAGCCTACGTGTCTGGGCTTCAACACCTTTGGCAACATCGACTACTATAATAACCGAATCGACGGCTGTGAGCGTGCGGTATGTGTCTTCGGCAAAATCTTGGTGGCCCGGGGTGTCAAGAATATTGATTTTGTATCCATCATATTCAAAGCCCATGACCGATGTTGCGACAGAAATGCCGCGTTGTTTCTCGATGTCCATCCAGTCGGATGTCGCGGTTTTCTTGATTTTGTTGGATTTTACGGCTCCGGCGATGTGTATAGCTCCGCCAAAGAGCAGTAATTTCTCCGTAAGGGTTGTTTTGCCGGCATCCGGGTGCGAGATGATGGCGAATGTTCGTCGGCGTTGTATTTCGGTGTCGAGTTCGGACATAAGTTGTTGTTGGTGTGTGGTCTGTATCGTTTGTTGTTGTAGGGGGGGAGATATTATTGTAGTTGTTGCATCACCCGGCATAAGGCTGATTGCCAGTCCGGTATCTTGATGCCGAAGGTGCGGCATATCAGCGAGGTGTCCAGTACGCTGTAGGCCGGGCGTACGGCTTTGGCCGGATATTCGGCGGTGGAGATGGGCGAGATGGATGATTCATCAAATCCGCCTATGCGAGTGATGGCTGTGGCGAAGTCGTACCAAGATATTTCTCCGCGGTTGGCGTAATTGTAGATGCCTGAGGCTTTTTTGTCGTAGATAATGATGTCGCGCACGGCATCAGCCAATGTGGTGGCTTCGGTGGGCGACATCAACTGATCGGCAACAACGCGTAGCGGCTTATGGTCTTTAAGTTTACTATAGATAGTGCGGACAAAATTGTGCCCCCAAGCGGCGTATACGCCTGCGGTGCGGATAACCAGGGCGTCCGGACATATCGATAGTGCTGCAGTCTCGCCGGCCAACTTGGTACGCCCGTAAACATTGAGAGGTGCGGTCGCGTCCGATTCGAGATAAGGCCGACGGCTTTGGCCGTCAAAAACATAGTCGGTGGAGAAATGCACCAGCTTCACTTCCCGGCGTTGGCATGCGCGAGCCATGGCGGCTACGGCCTGCCGGTTGACGGCGTCGGCTTCTTGCGGATGGTCTTCGGCTGCATCTACGGCTGTGTATGCTGCGCAGTTCACCAGGATGTCAATTCCGAAATCGGCGAGGGCACAGCTGACAGCTCTTTCGTCGCAAATATCGAGGTCGGAGTGTCCGCAGGCATATACATCAAAGGCGTCACCATTGTCCAATGATGACACAAAAGCTCTGCCGAGTTGCCCGTTGGCACCGGTGATAAGTACTCTATGCATTGTCGATCGCATATTTTCTGCAAAATTACAAAAAATCTCGGGATTAATGTGTACTTTTGCTCTTGCTTGGTCGGCATAAATGCCGGAGTCGGGACATCCCGACGTTATCGACAACGAAGTTTGCGGTATAAGCCTTACAAGCATTGTTTTATTGTTCAGAACGATAGAGTTGCATGAATGACACTGACGACACAAAACGACATAATATGAAAAGGCGTTTGGCCGATAGTATAAGTAC
>CAVEDT010000328.1:0-2548 GCA_963614475.1 Roseburia faecis | reverse complement strand
CATGTCGGAATTTTTGAAAAAACCTTTGATTTCCGAGAGAAAAGGAGTAATTTTGTGTATCGACATGGGCTTGAGTACGTTTTAGTTTGCTACCTTAAAATTACTCATTTTCTGCCAATTAGGCAAGAACCCATGTCGTTTTTTATGCCCTCATCTCAAGAAACCATTACTTGCGAAACTTAAATTACAAGCCAATGCCCGACACCAAATTAGACATCGAAAATATCCGCGGCCAATTTGCCATACTCAGCCGTAAGGTCAACAATAGGCCGCTTGTCTACCTGGACAATGCCGCCACCTCGCAGACCCCGGCGCGTGTGCTCAATACTCTTGAGGAGATGTACACCTGCCACCATGCCAACGTCCACCGCGGTGTCCATAGCATTTCGCAGGAGGCGACAGACCGCCTCGAGCACGTGCGCCATCGCGTGGCCATGCGTCTGGGCGCCGCTTCGGACGAGGAAATCATCTTTACGCGCGGCACCACCGAGGCTGTCAATCTTGTGGCCGATACCTATTGCCGACTGCTGTCGCCCGGCGATGAAATCCTCGTGACGATCATGGAGCATCACTCGGATATCGTTCCTTGGCAATTGGCGGCCCAACGTAACGGGCTGAAAGTCCGCGCCGCCGGCATCCACCCGGATGGTGCGCTGGACCTCGACTCGGTGTCCGCTATCCTGTCCGAGGGTCGTGTGCGCCTTGTCGCCGTCTGCCATGTCTCCAACGTCTTGGGCACGGTCAATCCCGTGCGCCGTATCGCCGATATGGCACATGCCGCCGGTGCCGTCGTCCTGGTGGACGGGGCTCAGGCCGCCGCGCACATACCCATAGACGTGGCCGCCCTCGGCGCTGATTTCTACGCCTTTTCGTCGCACAAAATGTACGGTCCCACCGGCGTCGGCGTCCTATACGGGCGACGCGAATTGCTGGATCGGATGCCGCCTTATCAGGGTGGCGGAGAGATGATTGCGCACGTGGATATCGATCATACGACCTTTGCCGATTTGCCATTCAAATTCGAGGCCGGAACGCCCGATTTTACAGCCGTGGCCGCCTTCGATGCCGCTTTCGACTTTATCGACAGCATCGGCATCGATGCTATGGCCGCCCACGAACATGCGCTGCTTGACGAGGCTACGCGTCTGATGCGCGACCGTCTACCCGGCGTACGCATCTTCGGCACTACGCCCGACAAAGAGCCCGTGATTTCGTTCCTCCTCGACGGCATACACCACTATGACACCGGGATGCTGCTGGACCAACTCGGCATAGCCGTCCGCACCGGGCACCATTGCGCCCAACCGCTGATGACCGCCCTCGGTATCGAAGGATGCGTCCGGGCCTCTTTTGCAGTGTACAACACTATGGACGAGGTGCATGCCTTTGTCGACGGGCTTGTTCGTGTCCAAAACATAATAAAGAATTAACTCCCAAGGCGATGTTTTGCCACGCCTAATTCAGCCACGTATGCACAAAACCATCCTCATAACACTCCTCACGCTGCTTTCGGCCATCCTGCCGGGATGCTCCGGACCGGACTCTTTTGAAGTCAAAGGCCACGTCAAAGGCGATGCAACCATCAATCTCAGAGCATTATACTACGTTGACGGGGCGCTCCAAAGCTCGATATTCCCGGCCGATCGGGGCTCGTTTGCCTTCAAGGGGCGTGCTCCCGAGGGCGCCGTTGTCGAGATTTTGGACAACGATTACCGACTGCTCGGGCGCTTCTATGCCGTGAACGGCGATGAAATAGACGTGACCATAGACCCGAAATCCCTCGCTTCCGCTAAAGTCAATAAAGGCAACGATATAGCAATACGTTGGGCGCAATGGCTCAATGCCAATGCCAAAACGCTGGACGGCCGCAACAGTAAAGCTATCAATGCTTTGGCTGCGAAGTATGTCAAGGCTCATCCGCAGGACGTTGTCTCGACGCTTATTGTCACCACGATATATGACGCTTCGGCCGACCCGGAAGGGGCGTCTAAGTTGTTGTCTTCCATCGCGCCCGAGGCTCGTCCGACAGCGCTGACAGATGCCTTTGCCACACTGCTGACGTATGCGGATACAAGCGCCGGCAAACGTCGCGTATCTCCGTTGACGCTTATGGCTCAGGGCGATACGGTGACCACCTTCAGCCCGCGCAAGCATCGACTCAGCCTCTTGGTTTTCTCAGACGAAAACAGCGGCCGCGCCGACAGCATCGTTCCGGCGTTGCGCCGCCTCCGCAAGGCCCACACCGATAAGGCTTTGGGCATAATCGACATATCGCTGGATACGGACACCCTGGCATGGCTGCGCAGTACGCGCAACGATACCGCCACTTGGGATGCCGCATGGGGAACGGGAGGCATAGCTTCGGCTGCACTGAGGCCGCTGGCCATACCACGCCTTCCGTATTTCATCGTTACGGATAGTGTCGGTTCGCAGGTTTATCGCGGTGCTTCCATTTCGCAGGCTCTCAAAAAGATAGATAAATAGAATATATTCCGCTAATAATCTCATCCGTATGCTTGTCAAGATACACGGCGCTGCCATCCAGGGC
>CAVEDT010000327.1:0-2553 GCA_963614475.1 Roseburia faecis | reverse complement strand
TTCGGCTTCATCGGCCGAACAAAAAGAAATCGGCGAAGGGCTCAAAGACATCCGCTATATACACCGCATTGACGCCGCATCACTTACGCAGAAACCGGAGCGGACCTTCTACGAAACAATCTACACGCTGTTGTATATACTTGTATTAGGGGCATTTGTATCCACCATTATCGTATACCGCAAGCATATACGCGCTGCCGGTGACTTGGCTGCACGACGTACCGCCCGCGCCAATAAGGTGGCCACCAAACGTCTACGCTTGGCCGCCAAAGCCCTGGCTGCAAATGACGCCGATGCCTTCCACGAAAGCCTGGCACGGGCCCTCTGGGGATATATCAGCGACAAACTCCGTATTCCGCATTCGGCACTCACTCGCGACAACATCCGCGAAAAGCTGCTCGAAAGCGGCATAAGCGAAGATCTTACCGACCGAACAATCAATATCTTGGACCAGTGTGAAATGGCTCGATTTACGCCTGACAGCTCTTCACCCGAGCATCTCAAAGGGCTGTTTGACGAATCCTCGGCCGTAATCAAAGCCGTCGAAAGCACCAAGAAACAATCCACCAAAGCATCCGCAAAAGCATAATGAGAACCTTACACAATATATTGCGTTACGTGGCTTTGGCCATTACCGCAGCCTTCTGCATAAGCACAGCTGCAGCCCAAGCCACGGTCAAGACCGAGACTGCCGCAAATCTCTCGGCCAAAGCCGATTCGGCATATAATTCAAAAGACTATACCGAGGCTGCAGATTTATACAAAACAATCATCAAGGAATACGGAGTATCGTCCGACTTATATTACAATCTGGGCAACACCTATTTCCGTATGGGTAAGGTCTCTCAAAGCGTACTGGCATACGAGCGCGCACTCAAAATTGATCCGTCAAACAAGGATGCACGCGCCAACCTCGATTTTGTCAATACGACACTCGAGGATAAGCCCGAAGACAATTCGTCAATACTCGGCAAAATTCATTCGGGTGTCATAGCTATGATGTCGCCTAATGCCTGGGCATGGACAGCCTTCATCCTATTTGTCATAATTACCGGCCTCGTTGCCGCATACCTATTTTTGACGAATGTCACGGTACGCAAAGTCGGGTTCTTCGGCTCTATGGTACTATTCATTGTATTTGTGTACGCCACGATTGTCGCCTACCAAAGCGCGGCAGCCGCAGACAATAATGACGTTGCCATAGTCACCGCACCTTCGGCCAACCTCACCCCCACTCCGTCAGCCAAGACCGACAAGACCGACAAAATTGTCCCCGTGCACGAGGGCACACGTCTCGTGATTATCGACTCGGTAAACGCCGCAGGCAGCGATGGAGCCCAATTGTGGTATCATGTGAAGGTCAACAACACCACTGCAGCGTGGATAGATGCCTCAAACGTCGAGCGCATCTGACAATGGCACATCTATCAGCATGTTACGGGCTATACCGAACCGGACGGCCAAAATAAGTGTCGTAAAACATAAAAAAAATCCATAAATATTTTTGGTCAACTCACAAAAGACCACTAAATTTATACCCACAATAACGACAAAAAACTCCCCTCACGTATCAACAACTATATAATAATCATCCACACTAACCGATACCATCATGACTAAGACTATCAGCTTCAACGATTTGCGCAAACTCAAAGACAGTCTGCCCGACGGTTCGATGCATCGCATCGCCGACAAGCTCAACATCACTGTTCAGACCGTACGCAACTACTTCGGCGGCAGCAACTACGATTTCGGCAAAAACTGCGGCGTCCACATCGAACCCGGCCCCAACGGTGGTATCGTTGTCCTTGACGACTCCACTATCTACGATATGGCCGTCGAAATCCTCCAAGAACAAGAAAACAAGGACTGATAAAGCATCAGCCTTTTCCACCGAAAAAGAAACAACATTTATCCTATGGATGCCTTGCACCCGCGAGGCATCCATAGGTTGTATCAACAACTCTAATCAGCTTATACAATTATGCGTCTTATCACCGTTGCCATACATACATACGACCGCGCCATCGAGCTGAAGAACATCCTCGAAAAAGAAGGCATCGAGGTGTTGTTGCAAAACGTCAATCTCGAACACCCGACAGTATCTTCCGGCGTACGCGTTCGCATACACGAAAACGACCTGCCTTTGGCATTGCGCATCATCGAACACCGCGAGATATTCACGCCCATGCCGTCGCCTTTCAACGAGAAATCGCATTGTATACTTGTGCCGGTTGATTTCAGCGAACATTCGGTCAATGCGCTCGAAGTGGCCTTCGCACTGGCTCAAAAGCATAACGCACAGATACGATTGTTGTACTCATTCATAGACCCTTACGTGGCCGGGAATATGCAGCTCAGCGAACAGCTCACTTACGAAATAGCCGATAACGACGCCCGACAAAAAATCGAAGAGGACGCGCACAGGCGTATGGACGAATTTGCCGGTAGTGTACGTTCCAAAATCAAATACGGCGAACTGCCTCCGGTGGTTTTTGATACAGTCGTCATGGAAGGTGTCCCCGAAGACGCTATCATCGAATACGCCAAGGC
>CAVEDT010000326.1:0-2555 GCA_963614475.1 Roseburia faecis | reverse complement strand
ATTAATAACCGCAAGTTACGAAGTTTTTCTGTTATTTCATGCTTTCCCCACACAGGTTTTTGCAAGTGCCCCGTTTTTTGCCCATTATTTGATTCCTGTTTCGCTGTTGTTAACTGATATGGTGGATTGCCAACGATTGCATTAAAGTTCATAGAAACATTCGGTGATATATTCCAATAGTTTCCACTATTGACCTTTAGGATAAAATTATTAGATTTATTTTTGATTTGATTTACGAGGTCTTCGAAATAACGAGTGTTTACTTTTATATGCCGAAAAACAATAAGGGTTCTCCGTGTTATACTTTTCGCCATTGGTGTTTTGCAGACGACGAAGACATTCTCGCTGACGGCTTTGGCCCATACGGCCCATTCGTCCTCGACCGATTCGGGTGAGGTAAGCAACTCGCGCAGACGTGCGCGATATACCGAGTAGGCCACGTATAGCGGATATAGACCCGTCTTTGAATTGATTTCCAGGATATGCGTCTGCGGATTGAAGACCTCTGCCGTAACCTTGCCCCGATCCACGAAGCGCGGCTCCGATAGGGGAGTCTTGAAGTCCTCGTCATAGAAGGCATATCCGCCCAGGGTGTCAGACATGTGCATATTGACTACGCGCCACGGCGTCAGCACCGTTTCCTTGTCCGGATTGCGGAACGTGGCGAATATCTGCGTAATACGCTCGATGCGCTGCTCTATGGACAGTCGGTCGGCGTTGCGTGCCATCTCGCGTATGCGCTTGGCTGCGGCCGCAAAGATGTCCGGGTCATAGTACTTGCGGAAGGCGTTGAACCGCTGCTTGGACACGCCGCGCGGCATAAACTCCTCCCATGATTGCGGGTCAATCTTGGTGGCGAAATTCTCAATGGTGATTTCCTCATCGTCCTCGATGTCCGCACCATAAATCATCAGCGGCATACGGATAGAGATGCCGCGCAGGATTGAGATAGCGTTTTCGCGGTTCTTCCTGCGTTTCTTCAACTCCTCGAGTCGTCGCTTTTGTTCCTCCGTCAGTTCGGCTTTGTCTTTCTTTGAACGATTGCGCTTCTCCAGGTCTTCCAATTCGTCGTATTCCTCGTTGGTAAGACCCTGGTTGTTGATGTCCACCGACTTGGTACGCGGCATGGCCTTGGTAGAGCCTATGGTTTTCTTGAGGTCCTCGAACTCCTTGAGGTCAACTTCGCCCAGCTTTAGCAGCTCGTCATTGTACAGGTATCCGTCCTCGAACCCGTTGGCGACTACGCGTTCGATATACACCTTCTTGAGCTGGCGCAGCATCGTGTCTACGTCGAACTTGCGCATCCGCGACCCCTCCATACCTATGACCGGGCAGAAATTCAGGAACTCGGCCATGGCCGTGCGGTCATCCGAAGATGTCTTGCCGGCCTTGGTCGAAATCTTGGCCGTTTCGGCCAGTACCTTGAGTGTGCGGTCGGGCGCAAAGTCAAAGACGTAGCAATTTTCCTTGACGCGTCCGTTGATAGTGGCCGGGGACTGCACTCGGAAGATGGTCTGCATATATCCGGCCGCGGCCGTATTCAGCGATCCGGACAGCATAAGTACGGCAGTCCATTCGCGGACGGTGACGCCCGTGGTCAGGCGTCCGCATGATAGGGTGATGGTGCGTGTCTCGTCCGGGTTCTCACCGATTTTTGAGCGTAGCAGCGCCAGTGCCTCGTCGTTTTCCTCCTCCGTAGGGTCGCCCTCGCCGGCTACGTTTACCACTTGGAAGTGCTGGAAGACAGGATGCTGCTCCAACATTCGTTGCAAGGCAAGCGCCGACTTTACGCCCGGAATCATCCATAGCGTATGGCGGAAATTGTTGCGATACTCCTCTGTGGCGAAAGGGTAGGCACTGTCCGTGTTCGTATCTTTACGGCATAGCAGGTCCAGAAATGCGGCTACGTCCTTGCGGTGTACAAATTCGCCCGAATCATTGACACGGAAAAATTCGCGGAAATTGAAGGCCACATCCTCATCGATATACTCCTTGAGCAGTCGTCCGAGATCGTAGGTGTAGATGTTCATCGCAGGCAGACCCTCATACGGGTTCGGGTCGCCGAAATTCTCCAAGTCCCATTCGGCCTTGGCCTTTTGCTCCATTACGTAGTCCCATGTGTAGACTTCGTTCTCCTTGTACTCGTCAAAGAGGTTGAAGGGAGTACCCGATAGGGACAGCACCTTAGTGTCATCCTTTACCAACTCGTGTATCACGCTCTGACCCAGCTCGGTCTGTGTGCCCTCGTGCGCCTCGTCCACAATCAGCAAGTCCCACGGTGTGGAGAAAATCTCGTTGTTCTTGTCAAACTTGCCGCCGAGTTGCTCCGAGCCGCGCAGGTCCTGCATCGAGGCAAAGTACACGTAATGCAGTGCCTCGCGTCGGGCACGCGCTTCGAGCGAAGCAAACGACTCGCCTTTGTCGCGAGAGCCGTAGGCATAATCCTTGCGGTCATAGAATATCTTATTGAAATCCTCGTACCATCCCTCGTCCACCACCGGACGGTGGGTGAGTATGAGCGTGCGGCGGAAGCCCAGATCTTTGACCACTTGTAG
>CAVEDT010000325.1:0-2582 GCA_963614475.1 Roseburia faecis | reverse complement strand
ATGACACACTCCCTTTATAGCTCTATAGGCGATTGGCGCGGCAGGTGCGTCGTCGGCAGTGCCGATGAGGCATACGCGGCGTAACTTTGCGGTATCGGACAGGCGCCCCGGTGCGCCTGTCCATATCGAAAAACACATTATACCTAATATCTTATATACCATGTCAATGCTTATCGAGAATCCAAAGAATCAGGACAAGGCTCCGTCCTTGCAAGTCGTTCAATGCCACAATCTATGCCCGGCCGACGCCGCCGGCGAGGTGCTATGCCCCACGGGCGTAAGGCGTACCGTGATTTCGGGAGGATGGCGTCCTCTGGCGTGCATCGATACGTCGGGGGTCAAGCGTCTGGCGCTGCATCGCGACACCGAAATTGCAGTGGCCGGTGTCACTTCGGGCTCGGACACAGCCGTAATCACCTCCATAGGCAATACCGCCGGGACGCCGTTGTGCGCTGTCTTCGATGACGGCGGCGACAGCCTGACGGTGATGTCTTCGTCAGGGGCATACGTTGCACAATACATCGACGGCGCATGGATGATGGCACGTGCCGACAGCAGCGTATGGCCGGCCATCTCTATCATCGCCGAAAGTGCCGGGGACATCTCCGTGACCCTGCCCACGCGCGTGCTGTCTCAGGAGTACACCTCGGGGATGCCCTTGGCTGCCGCCGACCGCAAGGCCCTGGCCGGGGACATCGGCCGAGCCTACAACGATGCCCTCGACAGCGCCCAAGCCGCCGGGTCTTCCATCGCTCCGTGTCTTGCTCGATGCCGGCTTCTCGATGCCGAGGGCAACACCTTGTACACGACTCAGCCCGTGCTGCTGGCCGCCGATACGGCCGACCCATTCGCCGGCGCCATTGCCTACGATTGTGCCGACAGCAAAACGCTCGCGGCCAAGACCTTGACCGTACGTAGCTTCCGCCCGCGCGTAACCGTCGGCGCCGGTGCCGATGCCCTATGGGCACGTCGTACGGCACGTCTGGTGCTCGAGATGACCGCTCCTATGCCTCCGATAGAGACGTCCGGGGTGGACGTGCGTGCCTCCTTCGGGCGCACCCCCGGCACCGGATATGTACGCATCAGCATTTGCGGCACCGACGGAGTGGCCGCAACTCGTCCGGCAGCCTCGCGCCGCCATGTGGCCGAGGCGCTGGCTCGATTCGATGAAAGTGCACGTGCCATCGTTGCCGTCAGCCGACCGCTGAGCCAAGGCCGATGGAGCCGAACCTTCGACATGGGCAACGGAACGGTGTGTACCCCACCCCAAGCCCCGGCCGATGTCCTGTCCGGCGGCTTCGTGGCCGAAGTGTGCGCCAAGGCTGCCGGGGCGACACTCTGGGGAGGCATACACGCCGTGCGTCCCGGAGCTTTCAGCCCCGCGAATTATGCCGCCGCACTGGCCGACAAAGCATGGAGCGGCCGCGTGCGTGTATCCTTTGCCGATGGTCACCGCGATGTGATATGGCGCGGCAGCGGCACCACGGATGCGCCGATACGACTATCGCCGCTGCTGGTGTATCCGCATCCGAGTGCCGTCAAAATCCAAATAGACCTCGACATCGACGGCACCCATTACCGTCACATCGCCGAGACCGAAGCCGCCGGCAACGGGGCTTACGCCTTTGCCGTCGACAGCAGTATGCAGCCCGTCACGCCTTCGATAGATGCCGACCCGGGCGATGACGCCACTGTCGCCGGAGATGTCACGGGTGCCGTGGTACGCGGCCTGATGGCGGCCACACGTCCGGGAACGCTGATGCCGTGCAGCACCATGACACTTCCGGCCGATATACGCACGCTGACGACAGCGCCTTCCTCCGGCGGCGCCTGGGACTACGGCCGCAGCCGCTTCTACTGCGGCAGCGGAGACGGCATTCGTATGGTCACCGTCGGTGTCGAGGCCAAGTCCATGTCCGCCACCCTCATCAGTAATTCGATACCCGTCGGTGCGCGATGCATGTGCGCAGGCGACGATGCGGTATACGTCCTGTGTCACGGTCATATCAACATTCTGCGCGGCACTCGCGCCGAGACCGTCACCACCGATATACCTATCGGAGGCTCGGAACTTCTGTGGCTGCCAAGGCGGCGCGAATTGGCCGTTTTTACCGCCGGTGAAGGCACAAATATTTATAGCAGCCGTCACGGCTGGGCACGCTACAGCGTGGACGATCCCGGCGTCATCGCGACCCTCGGCGCCACCGGCTGCGCCCTGGCAGCCACCTCCGAAGGCCGCATACTGGACTACGACGATATGATAGCGCCGACCGGGAATACGGCAGTGCGCTGGTACGCGCGCACTCCTTTCGGCGCTCGCGCCATCCTGCGCACCCTGACATGGAATATCGATGCAGCCGACGTGGACGGCGACCTCACGGCCGAGCGTATGTACCTGTCGCCACGCTATCTATGCATCTGCCGTACAAGTTACACCGGAGCCATGCGCACGCCGCTGACCGTGCACACCGCAGCACGCCGCATCACCTCGCTATGGCTGGGCATCGATGCCGGCGTCAGCGCTGATGCGCGTATAGCCACACCGACATATACCGCAATCAAACAATGAAATACGCATACCT
>CAVEDT010000324.1:795-2599 GCA_963614475.1 Roseburia faecis | reverse complement strand
AGGGTACAGGGGCTTACGACTGATATTACAATATTCATAATCCCGAATACATCATACATACACACTGCAGAACAGCATCTGTTCAATGTTGCTACGAGTCGTGCACGCGAGCACACAATCATTATTGTGGATAAATCAATTTTCAGGTTTTCAACAATCAAACCATTAGTTAAGGATTATCTATCTCAACTTGTGGATGATAAGTCGATATATGTCTCTGAAACGATGCTACGCGAGGGCACACCCGATTTGAAGTTGCGCTAATTTGCCCGGTAGATTCCGTTATTAGTGTATTGACCGTTGTTTTTTTTGTAACTGCTGTAACTGTTGCGGCGGTTACGGAAGGGTGGGGCGCGGGGCGGCGTGATGCCGGGGAAGACGGCGGTTTTCGGCGGATTTTGTGGGTTGAGGGATATTTGCTAACTTTGCGGAAAGTATCGAAAGACGCAAAACCAAGGAAATGTCACAAGACAACACAATAGACAATAGTATGCCCGAAGGCCATAAGCCTAACGGCCAAGATATATCTTCACCCGATTCAACTTGCCAAGGTGTAGAATCATCGGCTTGTCAGTGTACAGAGCCATCGACCTTCCGGGACACAGAGCCGTCGACATGTCAGTGCGCGGAATCATCTGCATGTCAATGCTCCGGGGTGGAAAGTGCGGCAAATGTGCCGCCTGTGCCGGCCGAATTGGCGGACATAGCGCCGTATGACGACGGATGCTTCCGCGAAAAGCTGGAGAAACTGGTTGGCGAAGAGGGCTTTGAACATGCCATCCGCTTCGTGATGCCGGACGTTGATTACCCACAGTTTGTACAGCACCTTTTGGCTGTGCGCAATCAACTTGACTTCCAGAGCCGCATTGTCGGGGGATTCCTCGAGGATTTGGCGCGCAAGACCACGGACGGCATTTCGATGTCCGGTGTGGAAAATATTGCCCAAGGTCAGTCTTATACCTTTATCAGCAATCACCGCGACATCGTACTGGATGCTTCGTTCCTCAATGTGTGCATGATACGCGCCCATCGACCTATCACTCAGATAGCTATTGGCAACAACCTTCTTATATATGAGTGGATTACGGACCTGGTGAAGCTGAACCGCAGTTTCATTGTCAAGCGCGATGTCTCCAAGATGGACGCCGTGCGTGCCGCTCAGCAGTTGTCCTCGTATATTCGCTATGCCATTTCCTCGCGTCACGAGAGCGTCTGGATTGCCCAGCGTCAGGGACGTGCCAAGGACTCGAATGACGTGACCCAGGAGAGTCTGGCCAAGATGCTCGCTCTGGCCGGGTCGTCCAAGGACTTCGCTTCCAATCTTGAGGAAATCAATGTCTTGCCCGTATCCATCATGTACGAGTACGATCCCAATGACTACTTGAAGGTCACCGAATTTGTGCTGCGTCGTCGCGACCCCGAATTCAAGAAGAGCCAGCACGATGACCTGCTGAGTATGGAAACCGGGCTGCTGTCCCCCAAGGGACATGTACACTTCCACTTCGGACGCCCCATAAATGAGAGCTTACGTGCACTCGAGGGGATGCCTCGCATCCAAGCCGTACATCAGGCTTGTGCCTTGATAGACCGCGAGATACACCAGGGATATCGCTTATATCCCATCAATTACATCGCCTATGACCGTCTCAACGGCGGCGCCGATTATGCCGGCGAGTACACCGAGGCCGACATCGCCCGATTTGATGCGTATGTCGAGCGTCAGATGTCTCGCATCGACATTCTCGGTGGCTTGAATGAAGACGAACGTGCTTATGGCCTTGAAATGCTTTTGATCATGTATGCC
>CAVEDT010000324.1:0-785 GCA_963614475.1 Roseburia faecis | reverse complement strand
GGGATAGAGCCACTGTAAGAGTGTACATATTCGATTATTCCGGACCGTTCGGGTACAAAGACATTCAATTGCAGTCATATCTTTCATAAAGGACAATATAGCAGTCCTCTAACTCCGAAAACGTATGCGATTGGTAATCATTACACTGATTATAGCCCTGATATGCGGGCTTTTGGCCGATGCCTATATTTGGATGGCATTGCGGTCCTACTTCCGTAGACGCGTCTTTGCAATCATCCACCTTGTGGTGTCGGTACTGATGGCGCTGCTGCTTATAGCCATAATGGTGATGCCCGTGCGCACAGGCGGAGACGCTGCCTTACGTTGCACCATGTGGATGCTCTATGCCTATATCAGCGTATATGTGCCCAAGTACATCTTCGTGATTGTGGATGCCCTGTCGCGTCTGCCTATGCTGTGGCATCGAAGCCGCAGCCGTATATGCACCGGTGTCGGCACCACCCTCGCCGTCGTAGTATTCCTGGGCATGTGGTACGGCGCACTTTGGGGCCGTTGGAACACCGATGTACGCCATGTCGAAGTGCCTATGCAGGGTTTGCCCGAGAGCTTTGACGGACTGCGTATGGTTCAAATCAGCGACCTCCACACCGGCACTTGGGGCGATGACACCACTATGGTGGCGCGTATCGTAGACCAAGTCAACGCCTTGCACCCCGACCTGATAGTGTTCACCGGCGATATTGTCAATCGCCATAGCGCCGAGTTGCGTCCCTTTATGCCCGTACTCGCGCGTCTGCAAGCCCGTTACGGCGTCTATTCTATCA